>DURE01000060.1 GCA_012837425.1 Clostridiales bacterium | reverse complement strand
TGTTGATGTGATTTTTGGCGGGAAATGAAGTGCATAATTAAAGGCAGTAAAGCGCGGGCTCCGTGTCCCGCGCTTTGCTGCTATTAAGAATGATTGATTTACTAAAACTTTTAATCTTGTTCATTTCCTTAAGCGGGGGCTCGGGGGCAGCGCCCCCGAATCAAAACCGGGGTGCGGAGCGGAGTCCTGCGATTAATACGCCTCGCGGGGGATGTCTGCGACGATGTATTTCTGGCCGGCGTGGAGGGCTTCAAGGACCTTTGTGTGGCCTTTAATGACGTAATGCCGTCCCTTGTAGGGAACAATAATTATTTCGTCGCAGCACCTGTTGCAGCAGTAGTCAAGGGGGAGCAGCGATTTCGGGGAGAGGTATATCCGCCGCCGGTAGTGCTCGCGGTCTTTCGTGTAAATATCAAGAGATTCCCTGACAATGGGGACATAATCCTCAATGTCGGAATACGAGGTGTCGATTATCAGGTCAAAATTGGCGTAGTCGAAGTTGTCAACGCCGTAAATGGTGCGGAAGCGGATATTTTCGGCGTCGCTGCGCAGGGTGAGCTGGGCAGCCGCCTCCTCGGGGGTTTTGTAGGGCTCCTCCGAGCGGGGGTTGGCAAACACCCGCCGGCCGGCAATTACCGAGTCGATTGTCACGAAAATCCGGAATGAATCCCCGACAAAGTGCCAGGCCATGCGCGAGTCGAATATCAGATTATCTCCGGCGCGCTCGCGGGAGATGCGCTCGACGGTCTTGTCTATGAGGTGGTCGTATGATATATTGTCCTTCATTATGGCGTTCATTTCAACCATATTGACGCCCAGCTTGCTTGCTATCTCGCGCTGGTATTCGCCGGTGCTGTAGCGCTCGTAGCCAAGCTCTTTGGCAATAAGGTGGCTGATGGTGGTCTTCCCGCTGCCGGTTTTTCCGGTGATAGTGATGTGCATATGTGCTCCTCTGTACTGTATTGATTAGTTTTCCTTATAGTCTTTGCTGCCGGGCCTGCCGGAGTCGGCATGCGTGACGGTGCCCTGCGCGGGCGGGTTTTTTATCCTCTCCCAAAAGGCGGCGGCGACGCGCTCGGTTTTGTTGTCGCCGAATACGTAATACTTGCGGCCTGCAATGTCGTCGGGCAGATACTGCTGCGCGACATAGTGCCCGGGGTAGTCGTGGGGGTACCTATAGCCCTTAAAAAGCGGGCTTGACAGGTGCTCCGGAATCTTATTTCCAAGCCCCTTTTGAATGTCGCCCAGCGCCGCCATGGCGGCGGCATATGCGGAATTCGATTTCGGCGCGGTGGCAAGCAGCAGCGTAGCGTTTGCAAGCGGGATTCTCGCCTCGGGCATCCCCAGTTCACGCGCCGCCGCCACACATGAGTATGTTACCGCCGCCGCCTGCGGGTAGGCAAGGCCAATGTCCTCGCTGGCAATCACAAGCAGGCGCCGGCAGACCGAGTTGAGCTCGCCGGCCTCAAGCAGCTTGACCAGATAAAAGACCGCCGCGTCGGGGTTTGAGCCGCGGACAGACTTTTGCAGCGCCGAGAGCAGGTCGTAGTGCGCGTCCTCGCTGTAATTTCCGACATTTGAATCAAACAGGTCAACCTCGGCGCGACTGATTTTATCTTCCGCGGCGTAGTATGCGTTCTCAAGCAGGTTAATCGCGCGCCGCACGTCGCCGCCGGCGCGTTTTCCGATATAGAGCAGCGTGTCCTCGTCGGCGGTCCTGGCTTTGCCCGCGCTCTCGTTTAAGTATTTTAGCGCCCGCCTGAGCGCCCTTGCGCATTCCTCGGGCTCGACCGGCAAAAACTCAAAGAGGGTGGAGCGCGAGATTATAGCCGGGTGAATATAGAAATGCGGATTGTCGGTGGTTGAGGCAATCAGGGTCACCCGCCCGTCCTCGATGTAGTCGAGCAGGGCCTGCTGCTGTTTGCGGTTAAAATACTGAATCTCGTCAAGATAGAGCAGGATTCCTCCGGCGCCGAATATATTGCTGGTCTGGGACATGATCTCTTTGAGGTCGGAGAGCGAGGCGACCGTGGCGTTAAGGCGGTAGAAAGTCATCTGCGTCTTCTGCGCTATTATCGAGGCGGCCGTGGTTTTCCCGGTCCCGGGCGGGCCGTGGAAAATCATGTTGGTCACCCTCCCGTCCTCCACCATCCGACGAAGAATCCCCCGCTCGCCGAAAAGCCGCTGCTGCCCGACCAGCTCATCAAATCCCGTCGGGCGCAGTATATCGGCCAGCCGGGTGTTTTTCATTTCACGGGGCTCCCGTCGGGGTAGACGTAGTCGCTGTTTTCGGTCGTGGTGTCGGCGTTCTCGACCACCATGACCAGGGCATCGCGCAAGAGGGTTATCGCGTGCCACTCGGCGCGGCGCACGTTGTAGAGTATACCGCGCTCCATTTTATATTCTGTGACATTGAGCTCCTCGTCGGCGATATAGAGGGTAGCCTCGCCGCAGAGCAGGACGAAAACCTCGTCGGTTTGGTTGTGCCGCTCAAAATACACTATCCTCTCAAAGCGCTCGGCCCAGCGGATAAGCCCCACTCGCCAGCTCTCATAGGTGATAACAGTGGAATAGTCCTCACCCCGGTATTCTACAATATCCATAATCATTCTCCATACAGTACGGCAGCAAATCTTAGTTCAGCCTGGTAATTTTGCTTTATTATATCACTATATGCCCTCATAATCAATACCGAAAAGGCACTCTGCAGCATAAAAACCGGCCGGGGTTGTGGTTGTTGCAAAAAAAATCACTCTATTATTGAAATATCCATATAAATATGATACAATGATAAAGCAGTAAATTCTGAATACCCCATTGAAAGGAATTGGTATGTGATGAAAAACCCAAACAGACTTCTATCCCTTATATTAGCGCTGCTTTTGGCGGCGGCTATGTTTGTCTCATGTCAGATAAATGATAACGGAGACGATACCACGCCTGCCGAAACCACCACAACAGCGCCCGGGTCGGCAGACGAGACCACGCTGCCGGCGCCAAACGACTTAGCGATAGTAATCGACGGCAAATCAAACGCCTACGTTGTCCGTGCCGAGCAACTGGACAGCGCCTCGCCCACGGTTGCCTGCGCGGTTGACATTCATAAAGCGATAAAGGACACCACCGGAACCGCGCCCGGAATAAGGACCGACTGGACCAAAGACGGCGTACACGACCCGGATGAAATCGAGATTCTCGTCGGCCTTACCAATTACGAAGAATCGGCATATGTTTACTCACAGATAAACTACGGCGATTATCTGGTAAAGATTGTAGGAAACAAGCTGGTTGTCGCCGCATATTCGGAGTCTGCGCTCAGAATTGCCGCGAATAAGCTGATTAACCTTATCAAGTCAACCGCCCAGACCGGCTCGCTTACAATTACGGCGGATACAGTAATCGGAGATAATGTCGACACCAAGCTATCGGCGCTTCCGGTTTATGAGGGCGGGACCTTTTCGGCTACATATCCCTGCAGCAACAAGGGGATAATGGTGCTGGTGACAGATACCGACGCCGACGAGTACCGCAGCTACCTTGAGAAGCTTGAGGAGAGCGGATTTGTTGAATACACGACAAACGAAATCGTCGACAACCTGTTTGCCACATATACAAACAACAAGTACACCATAAATGCGGGGTATTACGATTATGAAAGCTCCGCCCGCATCATAATAGAGCCACTAGCCAAGCCCGTCGGTCTCAAGTCCGACAATGTTTACACCGCGGTGACCACCTCGCAGATTACGGGCATTGGCCTTGAATACAAAAAAAGTGACGGCTCATATGCCAGCAACGGGCTTAGTATCCTCATCCGCCTTACCGACGGGAGGTTTGTCATTGTCGACGGAGGATTTAACAGGTCAGACAGCGCTTCTTTGCTGCTGAAAGCGATGAAAGAGCAGTCAACCGGTTATTTAAAGCCGGGAGAGAAGATAACCGTTGCTGCCTGGATTATTACTCATGCCCACGGCGATCATTCGGGCGTACTGAAGCATATCGGCGTACTCACCTCTTCGGTCAAAGTCGAGAAGTTCCTTGTGAATTTCATAGCCGATTCTGAGCGCACAAAAGCGATGCAGGCCTATCCGTCAAACTGGACCTCGGGAGAGGGCGGCGGCTATGCGGATACCTTTACGGCGGCGTCAATATTTGGAGCTGATGTCCAGTGGGTCCATGTGGGTCAGGTAATCTATATCGCCGACCTTACCATGGAGATTCTGTATACAATTGAGAGCTTTGGCCCCAAGGTTTGCAATGCATTCAACACAACCTCGCTGGTCATAAAAATGACCTTCGGCGAGGGGGACGAGAAGACTACCTTCATGATGACCGGAGACGCGACCGGAAACGCGCTCGAGATATGCGCGCGTATGTTTGGCGAATATCTCAGGTCGGATATAGTTCAGGTAGCACACCACGGCTACGGGACATGGGGCAATGACACCGGCGTAATCATGGCATACAAATACATGCTTCCCGAAACCGTTTTCTGGCCCCAGGGTACTCATGCTTACCCGAACTACCAGACAAAGGGTTATAACGTGGTGCTCTTCTCGCCGGAGTATATTTCCGGCGGGCAGAACCCCAACTTCAAAGAGGTGTATGTAACCGGTGTCCAGGGCGACTCGATTGTGCTCCCGATACCCTATAAAGTCGGGTCCGGTATAGTCAACAGAAAGTAAACCAATTTTCGCGGGGCTGCCGCAATCAAAGAGATGCGGCTGCCCCGGTTTTTTATTTCACTGAATACATAGTGGCGACCTGCGTCGCCCGCGCGCATCATTGGGGTGCGCCGGGGTGTGTGGGAGAGCGCCGCTCTTTTAATACCCCTCCTTTCCTACAAGGGCACGCCAGAGCAGCTTGCGGGCAAATTCGGCCGGGAAGACCAAGAGCGAGACGAGCATGGTTGTCAGCATTTCGGAGGGAAGCAGCGGCATGGTGCGCAGCAGGCTGCCGCCCAGATAGACAAAGACAAGCTGCACCGTCAGCACCGAGAGCACAATGAAGATGAATGTGCGGTTATTACCGATTCCGGAAAGGAGCCGCAGGCGGTCGGTGCGCGCATTAAAGCAATTGAACACAGAGGAAAAGATAAAGAGCGCAAAGAAGGCGGTCATGTGGCAGAGGTTGTCGGGCGTCACCCTGAATCGCGACACAATAAACGGCATTTTCAAAAAGGCGATGCAGAGCGCCACCGTAAATCCGCCGAGGAAGACTATTGTGTTTATCATATAACCGTTGAGTATCGGCTCATCGCGGCGCTTGGGCTTCTCCTTCATGTATGAGGTCAGCGCCGGCTCGCCGGCAAAGGCCAGCCCGCCGAGGGTATCCATCACCAGATTAATCCAGAGCATCTGGACCACGGTGACCGGCGCATCCACCCCGATAAAGGGGCCTATCATCGAAACCCCGACCGCGCAGAAATTCATGGTGAGCTGAAGTGTGATGAATTTGCGGATGTTCTTGAAAATGCTCCGGCCGTAGAGCACGGCCTTGGAAATTGAGGCGAGGTTGTTGTCGAGGATTATTATATCCCCGGCCTCCTTTGCAACCTGTGTCCCGCAGCCCATTGAAAAACCGATGTCGGCGCGCTTGAGTGCCGGGGCGTCGTTTATTCCGTCCCCAGTCATCCCCACGACCAACCCCAGTTCCTGTGCAACCCTCACCAGCCGGCTCTTGTCAGAGGGCAGCGCCCGGGCGAGTACCCCGAGCCGGGGCAGGATTTCCTTGAGCTTCATGTCCGACATTCCGGCAAACTCGCGTCCGTCAATGCAGAGGTCAACCCCGTCTCCGAGTATGCCGCAGCGCGAGGCTATATAAGCGGCGGTCTCCCGGTTGTCGCCGGTTATCATCACCACATGAATACCCGCATCACGCAGCCCGGACACCGAGGCGGCAGCCTCGCGGCGCAGCTTATCGTCAAGTATGACAAGACATATCAGAGTCAGCGCGCCGAATTTCTGCATGTGCAGCCCTCCGGTTCCCTCGGCAAGGAGTATTACCCGGTTGCCGGCCGAGCTGAGCTTTTTTATCAGTTCCAATATGCTGCGTGTGTCGGCCGGAGCGAGGCTGCCGTCGGGGAGATATGTGCGGCGGATATATGGCAAAAGCAGTTCGGGCGCGCCTTTTATCAGGGTGAGCTTTTCTTCGCCGACAATTTGAACCGCCGAATATTTATGCGCGCTGTCAAAGGGCAGCCGACGGAGGGTCCGCCAGCCGACAGGCTTATGTCCCGCGACCGCGGCGAGCAGCGCGCGGTCGGTCGAGTTCCCACCCGAAGGCCGGCCGCCCTCAAAGCTTGCCGAATTGTTGAAATGTGCCATGAGACAAAAGCGGCTGTATAAAAAACCGCTTCTTTTTTGCAGGTCGCCGGCACCTGAAAATTTTGTGCCGTCGCCGGCATGTATCTCTCCCACACTAAGCCGCCCCTCGGTCAGCGTCCCGGTTTTATCCGCAAACAGGATATTCATGCTGCCCGCCGCCTCGATTCCGACAGGCTTGCGGACCAGCACATTGTCGCGCACCATGCGCCGCATATTGGCCGAGAGGACGACGGCTATCATCATAGGCAGCCCCTCGGGCACCGCGACCACAATGACGGTGAGGGCGAGCGTCAGCGCATGGAGCAGGGAAGCGCCCACAAAGCGCCAGTCGGCAAGCTTGTGGAGGATTATCTCGTACCTTGAGCCGCTGTCCATTATCAGCGTGTCAAAAAGGTATATCGCCGCAACCAGAGCGGCCATGAAATATCCGAGCCTGCTAATCTGCCCGGCCAGCTTTGCCAGCCTGAGCTTTAAGGGGCTGTCACGCTTTTCCTCCTGAACCTCGCGCGAGATTTCGCCAAGGAAGGTTGAGTCGCCGACTGCTAAGACCCAGGCCTCGCCCTCGCCCGACATTACAGCGCACCCCCGCAGCACCGCCGAAGGCGCCGCCGGGTCGACCCGCCGGTCGGACGACGGTTTTTTTTCAACTTCACGATTCTCGCCGGTCATGACAGCCTGATTTACAAACACGGCTCCGTTAATAATGAGCCCGTCTGCCGGGACCTTGTCACCCGGCGAGAGGAGTACAATATCGCCCACAACCACGTCGGCGGTTTTTATATTTTTTGTTTTCCCGCCTCGCCTCACCCGACAATATTCCTGACCGGCCGTGGCACTCAGCTTTTCAAATGCGGTCTCGCCGCCGTACTCCGACATGGTTGAGATAAAGGTGGCAACAAGCACGGTGACCGCGATGCCTACGCATTCAACCCAGTCGCCGCCGCGCAGTTTGACTATGATGTTAATGGCGAGCGCGGCGATAAGTATTCGGGTGACCGGGTCCCACATGTTTTTGAGAAACCGTAAAAAAAAGCTCTTCTTTTTTCTTTTGGAGAGGACATTAGGCCCGTAAAGCGCCCTCGACCGGGCGACACCTGCCTCATCGAGTCCGCCCGGCGACGGCGCGCCGACGCCGG
>DURE01000059.1 GCA_012837425.1 Clostridiales bacterium | reverse complement strand
GCTTTTTTGGTGATTTCTTGGTTTTGCCACCTTTATTTTACCATAAAAGCGGAGAAAAGTCAGTAGATATTTACTTTGATTTGCCTTTTATTTATTGGCTTTTCGGAGTTTCGCAATCAACACAATATAAATTAAGAAACGGAGGGATGGGATATGGCCGATAAGCCCGGTGACCGCAAGCTGGTTGAGGGCAAGTATCTCATGTATAAAAACAGGCCGCTGGTGAGGGAAGGGAACACCATCTGCTACGGTGACATGAACGAAGAATACATTTTGATACTTGAGATAATGTCCTACAAGAATGTTGACCGACATAAGGTCCCCGATGCGATACTGATACAGATAATAGATTCCAAGGACCCGATGAAAATTATCAAGCAGGGCTCAAAGGAAGGGCTGCACGACGCCTTTTTGATGGGGGTTGTATGGCTTGAAATGGCGCTCAAGCAGGCAGACTGATCCCCCGCCCAGTCCTGCCGCGTCTGGCGCGGAGAATATATGCGTCGATGTTAAATTTACTATTGACATATAGATATTGTTGTGTTATAATGTGCTGCCGCTTAATGCAGGCCAAAAGTGCTTATGCCGCCTGCCTTAGCGAGACTCGGTGAGAAAGAGAGGTGCTTTTCGTGTTAGCGTTTGCGGTAATAGAGACCGGCGGAAAGCAGTACAAAGTCAAAGAGGGCGACGTCATTTTTGTTGAGAAACTCGACGCCGCCGAGGGTGAGACGGTTACCTTTGATAAGGTCTTGGCCATGTCAACCGGCGAAAAACTTGAAGTCGGCACCCCCAATGTTGGCGGGGCAACAGTCACCGCCAATGTGCTCAAAAACGGCAAGGGCAAGAAAATATATGTGTTCCGCTACAAAGCCAAGAAGAACTACAAGAAAAAGCAGGGACACCGGCAGCCCTATACCAAGCTGCAGATTCAGTCGATAACCAGAGCATAAGATGACAAAAATCACCTTTTTCAGGAGCGGCGGGGTCTTTTACGGGTTTGAGGAGACCGGGCATACCGGCTACGGCGAGAGCGGCGACGACCCGCTCTGCGCGGCGCTCTCGGCCATGACGATGTTTATCATCAACACAATAGAGATAGCGTATTCGTCAAGGGTCGATTATACCGTCGACGAGGGAGCGACCCGGATTATGGTCAGGTCAAAGGCGGCGCTGCCCGAGTTCTGCGACGACGAGATTATACGATATGCCGTCTCGGGCATATTTCTGGCATATTACTACCAGCTTCGGGATATGCTTGAGGATTACGGCGAATACCTTGACATCGGGATTGTTGACCGCGACTACGAATGACACCGGGGAGAGTCATCGGGGTAAAACGAAAAATAACGGAGGATTAAGCCATGTTCAGAATAGGTTTACAGTTCTTTGCCCACAAGAAGGGCGTCGGCTCGACCAAAAACGGGCGCGACAGCGAGTCAAAACGGCTGGGTGTAAAGAAGGCTGACGGACAGTATGTTCTGGCCGGAAATATAATTGTACGGCAGAGGGGCACCGCAATCCGTCCCGGCAGGAATGTCGGGGTCGGAAGGGACCACACCCTGTTCGCGCTTATCGACGGCAGAGTGAAGTTCGAGTATCAGACCAAGGATAAAAAACAGGTCAGCGTCTACAGTGCAGGCTGAGCAAAACATAGCGGCAGCGCCTGATGCAAAATCAGGCGCTGCCGCTTTTTGATTGTCGTGTTCAGCTCTTGCCCCAGCCCATGGCGCGCTCAACCGCCCGCCGCCAGCCGCGGAGCTTTTCCTCCCGGACCTCATGGCTCATTGACGGCGAGAACTCCCGGTCTACCTGCCAGCGCTCCTTGATTTCCTCAAGTGAGGAGTACGCGCCGGCCGCCAGCCCTGCGAGGTTGGCCGCCCCGAGGGCGGTGGTCTCGATGCAGCGCGGTCGGATTATCGGAAGGTTCAGAATATCAGACTGGAACCCGAGCAGGAGGTTGTTGGCCGAGGCGCCGCCGTCGACTTTGAGGGATTTCAGCGAAAAACCGGCCGCCTTTTCCATTACCCTGAGCACGTCTGCGGTCTGATAGGCCATTGATTCGAGCACCGCGCGGATTATGTGGTTTTTTGTGGTCGCGCGGGTAATGCCGAGAATTGCGCCGCGGGCGTAGGGGTCCCAGTACGGGGCGCCGAGCCCGACAAAGGCAGGCACGACATACACGCCGCCGGTGTCGGGAACCGCCCGAGCGGCCTCTTCGCTCTGCGAGGATTTTTCGATGACGCCAAGGCCGTCGCGCAGCCACTGTACCGCCGCCCCGCAGATAAAGACTGAGCCCTCGAGCACATAATTCACTTTGTCGCCAATCCCCCAAGCCACCGAGGTGAGCAGGCCGTCCTTTGAGATTGTCGGCTCCTCGCCGGTATTCATCAGCAAAAATCCGCCGGTGCCGTATGTATTTTTGACCTCCCCGGGCTCAAAGCAGCACTGTCCGAAAAGTGCGGCCTGCTGGTCGCCGGCAACCCCGCTTATCGCAATGCTGCCGCCGAGCTGCCCGGGTTCGGTATATCCGAACAAACCGGCCGAGGGGAGGACCGCCGGCATCATCGAGGCGGGGATGTCAAAGAGCCCGAGCAGCTCGGGGTCCCACTTAAGCGTATTGATATTAAAGAGCATGGTCCGGGCGGCGTTTGTGTAATCTGTGGCGTGAACCTTGCCGCCGGTGAGATTGTATATCAGCCAGCTGTCTATTGTGCTGAAGAGCAGCCTGCCGGCCTTTGCCTTCTCTCTTGCGCCCGGGACGTTGTCAAGAATCCATTTGATTTTTGTCGCCGAGAAGTAGGAGTCGATGATAAGCCCGGTCTTTTTTTGTATGAGGTCGGTGTAGCCCGATTTCTTCAGGTCGCGGCAATAGTCGGCGGTGCGGCGGCACTGCCATACTATGGCATGATACACCGGTCGGCCGGTGTCTCTGTCCCAGACAACCGTGGTCTCGCGCTGGTTGGTAATTCCGATGGTTATTATATCCGACGCGCCGGCGCCGGCCTTTTCCATTGCCGCTTTGCAGACCAAAAGCTGCGTGTCAAGAATTTCACTTGCGTCATGCTCGACCCAGCCCTCGCGGGGGAAAATCTGGGTGAATTCCTTTTGTGCTACCGCGGCTATCTGCCCGCAAAGGTCAAATAGAATGCATCTTGAGCTTGTAGTGCCCTGGTCGAGGGCCATAAGATATTTTGACATTGCTTGCACCTCTTACTATTTTTCCGCACAAGGCTGCCGGACATAGCAGGACTGCTCCTTGCCTGTCTCCGGTTGAACTTATTTTAGCATATTAAACAAGCTAAATCAAGCCGAATATCGGCAAACCGTGGTGTTATGTTTTCGTGGGGTGGCCTATGGCCGTCGGCCGCGCCCCTTCAATGTCTGGCCGGCCTGCGCGGCGGGGTTATAGCTTCAAAGCGTCAATCCCCGCAACAAATGCACGGGGCAGGTCGTATGTGAACAAGCGTGTCTCTAGGTTCTCTACAGCCCCGGTGAGCCGCGACAGATAAGCCGGAAGGGTCGAGTCGTGGAAGGTGCTGATTTTCCCTGAAACCTCAAGGCAGCGTGACGTGAGCGCGTCGGCACCCCCCGAGAAATCCAGGTAATCCCCGCCCGGCAGTGCCGCGGCCGTATGGCGCAGGTCTGTAATGGAGGTCACCAGAGCAGCAAGCCTGCCGGGCAGCGGCGTGCGGCTCGCCTCATAAAGCGCTGTGATATAGCGCCAACAGCGCGCCGCGGCACTGTCTGCATCCTGCCCGGGTGCCGCCCGGTATGCGTCAATATATCTGACGGTAAGCTCCCTCAGTGACAGCAAATACCCGGCGGCATCCTCGCGTATGCTGCGCAAGCTGCGCTCATATTCGCTAAGTAAGTTATAAAGCTCGGTCTTATTCATGTTTTTTCTTGGGAGAAACTTCTTGAAAGAAGTTTCTCCCAAACCCTCTTCAAGAACTTTTCAAACAATTTTTACTTCGCAAGTCAAGCAGCGCAGGTCCCACATCCCGCGCCTTGCTGCCATTAGCCCACCTGCTGACTTGGGCGAGAACGCGCGGGGCTTCGCCCCGCACCCTAGAACGCGGGAGTATATATTCCGTGCTTTATTGCTTTTTTTACTAAACATAGGGAGGTAGCGCGAGGCCCCGGCGCGCCTGGTCGTCGCGCTCTCGGAGCGCGACGAGCGGAACGCGGCGCAAGGGGCCGAGCGCACCTCATGGGCATAAATGCACTTCGTCCTGCGAAAACAAGCAAACCCCGCGTAGGCGGTTGACAGGAACCCAATTCGACACCACTCGGTGTGGGCAAACCGGGCGTATAACAGCGACGTGTCAGCCGGTTTACCGGTGTCTTTATGGCGAGTTTTCAAAGAAATGAACCAAAGAAATTAAAGGTTTTATAAGACACATTGCGAGAGTTATTCTTCGACAATACAAATATAGATAATTCAAAAAGAGCAGCCCCGAAAACTGCTCATTTTGATGATAAATTATCGAATCTCAACATTCACCCGCTTGCCGCAGGTGTTGCCGGCGGCCTTCATCACGGTGCGAATAGCCCTGGCAATTCTGCCGTGCCGACCAATAACCATGCCCATGTCGTCAGCAGATACGCTGAGAACAAAGTTTATGCTGTCCAGGGTCTCGGAATCAACCGCGACGGTCACGTCGTCGGGGCTGTCAACTATAGCCCTGGCCAAATCGTATAAGGTTGCCTTGAGATCCGCCATAGTAATACTCCCGGCCCGCGTCACTGGACAATACCCGTTTTCCTGAACAGCGACCTGACGGTCTCTGTGGGCTGTGCACCGTTTTCCATCCATTTTTTTGCCTTTTCCGGGTCAATTTTAATGTCGGCGGGGTTGGCAAGCGGGTTGTAATAGCCGATATCCTCGATAAATCTGCCGTCGCGGGGCGAGCGGCTGTCGGCCACAACCACACGATAATAAGGACTTTTCTTTGCGCCGATTCTCCTGAGTCTGATTTTTACTGCCATTTTTGGTTTTCCTCCGAAAATAAGTTTTGTTTTTATATCAGAGCGGGAAATTCAGTTTTCCTTTTCCGAATCTGCCTGTCTTTGAGGGGTTTGAAAATTGCTTCATCAGCTTTTTTATCTGCTCAAACTGTCTGAGTAGCCGGTTGACCTCCTCAACGCTGGTGCCGCTGCCCCTGGCAATCCGCCGCTTGCGCGAAGCGCCGATTATATCGGGATTTATGCGCTCCTGCATTGTCATCGACTTTATAATCGCCTCCTGGCGGGCGAGCATTTTCTCGTCGATTTTTGCATCCTTGAGCGCCCCCGGCTTGACTCCGGGCATCATGCCCATGAGCTGCTCAAGGTCGCCCATGTTTTTGAGCTGCGAGAACTGGTCGAGATAATCCTCAAGCGTGAAGGTCTGCTGGCGGATTTTCTTCTCCAGCTCGGCCGCCTTTTTGCTGTCGTATGCCGCCTCGGCCTTCTCGATAAGCGAGAACACATCCCCCATTCCGAGAATTCTTGAGGCCATCCGGTCGGGGTGAAAGGGCTCAATGGCGTCGAGCTTCTCGCCAGTTCCGACAAACTTTATGGGTTTACCGGTCACATGCCTGACAGAGAGCGCCGCGCCGCCCCGCGTGTCGCCGTCAAGTTTTGTGAGGATAACGCCGGTGATGTCGAGCAGGTTGTTGAAGCTCTCGGCCACGTTGACCGCGTCCTGGCCTATCATGGCGTCAACCGTGAGCAGTATCTCGGTGGGATTTACCTTCGCTTTTATCGCTCTGAGCTCATCCATGAGTTCCTCGTCGATGTGCAGCCGCCCCGCGGTGTCGAGAAAAACCATGTCGTATCCCTCGCGTCGGGCATAGGCCACGCTCTCTCCGGCTATTCTGACCGGAGATACCTTGTCGCCCATTGAAAACACCGGAATTCCGAGCTTCTCGCCCACAACCTCAAGCTGCTTTATCGCCGCCGGACGGTAAATATCGCAGGCGACCAGCAGCGGGCGCTTGCCCTGCTTTTTATACAGGCCGGCAAGCTTTCCGGCGTGTGTGGTTTTGCCGGCGCCCTGAAGGCCGACCATCATGACTGTGGTCGGAGGCTTTGGGGCAATGGTCAGCTTTGACTGGGTTTGCCCCATTATATTTGTGAGCTCGTCGCTGACTATTTTGACAATCTGCTGTGCCGGCAGGAGCGACTCGAGCACCTCATGGCCGAGGGCACGGGCCGAGACAGCATTGACAAATTCGCGGACCACCTTATAGTTTACGTCGGCCTCAAGCAGCGCCAGCTTAATCTCGCGCATTCCGGCCTTGATGTCGGCCTCGGTGAGCTTGCCCTTGCTGCGGAATTTCTTTATTGCCAGGTTCAGCTTTTCGCTAAGGTTCTGGAACATTGTTTCTCCTTATTTAAAAAGCGGTATGTGTTGATTGCGAAACTCCGAAAAGCCAATAAATAAAAGGCAAATCAAAGTAAATATCTACTGACTTTTCTCCGCTTTTATGGTAAAATAAAGGTGGCAAAACCAAGAAATCACCAAAAAAGCAG
>DURE01000058.1 GCA_012837425.1 Clostridiales bacterium | reverse complement strand
CTGCTTTTTTGGTGATTTCTTGGTTTTGCCACCTTTATTTTACCATAAAAGCGGAGAAAAGTCAGTAGATATTTACTTTGATTTGCCTTTTATTTATTGGCTTTTCGGAGTTTCGCAATCAACACATTTGTAAGCTTAGAAAGGAGGATATACATTCATGGAAAAACAAGAGTATGAGAAATTGCTATCTTTAATTGAACAAAACCCAGAACGACTCCAAGAATACAAAAAATGCCACGAAAAAGATAAATATAGCAATTTCGTTTCTTTTATAGATGACTATATATCTTCCAGAGGCATTACAAGAGCTTACATAATCCGCCAAGCAAATCTTACCAACTATGGTTATCGAGTATTGGACGGCACAAAACACACTACCAACAGAGATCTCATTTTGCGAATATGCCTTGCAATGGGGATGAATTTAGATGATATACAAAAGGCTCTGAAATTATATAATATGCGGTTGTTAGATGATTCATTATTTAGAGAAGAAATCATAATAGCTGGTATTGTAACAGAAAAATCAGTGCTCGACATCGACATTTTATTAAGCAAAGCCGGAGAGGAGCCGCTGTCTGTGTGATTTGTACCTAAATGGTACAAAAACTTGTACCTCGCAGACGAACAAAATGCAAAAGAATATTGCTATAATGTGTTCGTAACCTCGAGGAACACCAAATTGAATTACCGAAGGAGATTAAAATGTATATCATTAAATCAATTAGAACCATTACTACACCTGAAGGAAATGGCAAGTACAATTATTATGATGCGGAGGCAAAAATCTGTATCACGGACGAAAAAGGAAATAACGAAAAGGAAGCGTATGTTCTCGTACACTGGGAAGCTTCTATGTATAGATTTTTCTATGCGTGTACCAATGAGTCCATCTATGACGCAGTGGTAAATGCTCCCGACGATGAGATGAAAATCGATTATATTGAAAAGTTTGATTTTATTGAGGAGGCAATCAATTCGGAATTTATCGACTTGTATCGTATGCTTGATAAAATTCTTACCGATATGTTCAGAGGTCCCACAAAACCCATTGCGTCACAAGCAAGGATGCTTGATTTAAGAACCGAAGCTAACGTAACTGAAGAAGATGATGATGTAGAAGAGGATTATTATTTTGCCGTATTTCAAACCATCGAGTATGGTGGAGAATTATACGAAGTAACGTTTTCTACAAAAACAGATCAAGAAGGAGAGATAATTTTAAAGAAAGGCGGCACAATCATAGAGCAATTTGAAGACCTGCAGGATGCAAGCGGCTCTGAGTGGTTTGCACTTTACTGCAAGGTTAAAGAAAAGCTTCTTGACTTTATACGTCAGTATGATAAAGAACACCGAGAATGCTCTTTGAACTTTGGATGGGTCACACGAGATCTGTACAAAGATTGGTTGGATTTGAAGAGCGAAATCTGGACACAAAAGTAATTTGTCTTCATTGTGTGGGAAGGAGATGAATTATATGAACATATCCAATATTATTTATTACTCTCGACAAGACGATAAAAGCCAAACGCTATCACTGCGTGATTTGTGCTTGAAGGAAGAATGCGATAAAGGATTGGAAACTGTATTTTACACAGTTCGCGATTCGGCAGATGTGCAAGAATTGTTGTCAGGCTTCAAGAAGATATGTCACGAACAGATCGAGTTTGAGTGCGAAGAGCCATCTTATATTCGATTCACGGTAGTTGACGCTTATGATAATATGAATTATCTAAAATTTAAAAAGGCAAAAATTACGCCTGATGCAACTCCGCGTGAGTTTAGAATGGGGGCGTGAATATGGATTCAAAAGTTATATATCTCGCCAAAACCCTTTCAAGGACAAAGAGAAAGGATTATGAAAATTACGTTGTGAACGCTATTTGGAATCGTGTCAATGATTCGCGTTTGGTACCGGTTTCCCAACAGTACGTAAAAGACAGCAACGGTAATTACTATTTCATCGATCTGTATTTTCCTCAGCTTAAAATAGGAATTGAATGTGACGAGGGATATCACGCTTCTCATGAGCAAAAAGTTCTTGACGCCGAGCGTGAGGCTACTATTATCGACGTTATGAAACAGGTTGATGGTAGCGACTATACTGCATTACATGTAGATGTAACTCAGCCGTTTGAAAAAGTTGAAGAGCAAATAAATGCTCATGTGGATACTATAAAGAAAAAGATATCAGCCCTAAATATTCAAGATGGTTGGACTCTTACCGGGAAAGAAGCGCCTTATCGGTTGACATCCGAGGCATCTGACATTGCGGAATATTTCAAAGATAGGGAGTATATAACCATAGCAGACGATATTATTTTCCCCACTAACATGGAGGTCTACAATAATATACTGGGACAAAGTCTTACATATTGGAGATTTGATAGTGGAGAAAAATTCCGTGATTTATCTACCAAGTACGGTTATGAAGAAGGCACGTTTCCGTGGTTCCCACAGTTAACTATTCAGAAGCCAACAAGCAGTGGATATTTCAATATTTTATCAAAAGACGGTACTGAAATTTATGAGTATATTGATGATCCCAAGCAGAATATGCAAAGAAAAACCGAAGGAAGATATATTGGAAAGAAACGAGTTGTATTCACAAAAGCAAAAGATCCGTTAACAGGAATCAAAGGATATCGCTTTGTTGGTTTCTTTATTGGCGATCATTACGATGAAAACGGTACTATAACTTATAAAAGAATTGACGATAAGTTTAAAATCATTAAAAAATAAACCTTTGCAAAGAAAAATCCCATAGTCGAAAAAGCGTCGACTATGGGATTTTGGTCGGAGTGACAGGATTCGAACCTGCGGCATCGACGTCCCAAACGTCGCGCGCTACCAACTGCGCCACACCCCGAAGTGTAAAAAGTATTAAATTTTAAGAGTTTTTTGTAAGTGGTCAAATCTGTGGTCAGACCGTTTTTTTGTTTTAGTTTCGGAGAAGAGAATGTGCGAAAAAGTCAGTATTTACAAGGGCTTTCAGCGTTTTGAAAAACTCACGGCAGGAAAGTGCCTGCATGCTCCCAAATGTCGCGCGCTACCAACTGCGCCACACCCCGAAGTTCTGCGCGGTTGTTTTCCCGCGCGGAGTCATTATATCAAATATGAGCCGTCATGTCAACATTTTTGCGGACGATTGACAAACATGCTCAACAGTGGTAGTATAGAGCCAGATTTTATTCCGCAGGAGGAAGTGAGCATGCCTAGGAAAAAGAAAACCAAGCTCAAAGAGGTCATTGAGGTAACGCGGGATGTGGGCGATAAGGTCGAAAAGCGCTCAAAGGCCTTTTGGAAGAACTTCAAGAAGTTTGTAGCCAAGGGAAATATAATCGACCTGGCAATCGCGGTTGTTATCGGTACCTCCTTCAATAAGATAGTCAGCACGCTCGTGTCAAGTATAATTACCCCGCTGACCGGGCTGTTGCTGCGCTCGGGGGACCTTTCGGGCCTCAAATGGGTGATAGTTCCCGAGGTCCCGGCAGACGAGGTGGCAGGGATTGCCGGTACACCCGAGGTAGCGGTTACATACGGACTGTTTTTGCAGAGTCTTATTGATTTTTTGGTAATTTCGCTTACAATATATGTGGTTATAAGAATTTTTGCCAAGGTTAAAGAAGGAATAAAGCGCCGGGAAATTGAGGCAGCCCAGGAAAAAGCCCGCGCCGAGGAGGAGCAAAGGAAGGCTGAGGAGGAAAAAAAGAAGGCCGAGGCCGAGCGGCTCGAAAAAATCAAAAATGATTTCATCGCCGATGTGGCAAATCAGACCAGGCTTCTTGCCGAAATACGGGACATAATGCTGCGCCTTAAAAGTGAGCAGGCCGGGGGAAAACAAGCGCCCGACGCAGTTCCTTAAGCGAGGGGGTTTGGGGGGCAGCACTAAACGCGTCCCGCAACAAAAAAAGGGGACAAAACCCTTTTTTTGTATGTCGCGGTGAACATACCACCGCCGGCTTATACATCGTTGAAGGTTAGAAGGTCGAACATTGAGCCGACTTTGTTCTTTCCCCTGCCCCGCGTCTCCTTCTTTGAGTCGTCGGCCTGTGCGGCCGGCCGACCGGCGTCCTCAGATTCGGTTTTCTCGGGAGAGGTCTGGTCGGCCTCTTCCTTTTTGTCTTCAACCCCGGCACTCTCGGCCGCTATTTCCATGCGCAACTGCCGGCCGGCCGCGGCGCCGCCTTTTTTCAGCTCATCGAGTTTTGTCTTAAGGGCACTCAGGCGCGCCTCGTATTTTTCCTTCATTATCTGCACCCGCCCCTCAAACTTCTCCTTCTGCACGGCGGCGGCCGACTCGTATTTTTCCTTCTGTGCGGCAAGCTCGGCCTCGTATTTCTCTTTCTGTGCCTTGAGTCTGGCCTCAATCCGGACCGTAGTGTCTGCAAGCCTTGAGTTTTCCTCTTTCAGCCTCTCAAACTCCTCGTCGGTATGGCTGCGGTCTTTGACTGCCGTGTCGCGCTCGGAGCAAAACTCAAGCGCACAAAGCAGTATCGCCTCGTTTTTGGAAATTCTGGGGCTGCGCAGGCAGATTTCTCGGATTCTGCGGTCCACCTTGTTTACTATTGCCTCAACCTCTTCGGCAGAACCATCGCTCAAAATGTTCATTTCCATATCGGCAACGGTTATTTTATGCTTCTGTTTCATTTTATCCTCCGGGTTGCAAAATTCGGCCGGGCGGCGTTTTGCGATACTTTCTTACATTTCATTATAATACAAAACCAGATAAAATAAAAGTGGTTTTTCCTAAAAAATCACATGGTAATAAAGATAAATTCAATATATAGTATTATTTATGCATTTCGTGACTCAAAATATGGCCGACGCTGCGTGCCGCAAGCCGGGCCAGTTCTATAAGCCGCTCATATGCATAAGGAAAGAAGACCCGATAAGCCTCGCAGAAACGGTTTTTTGCCGGCATGCCCGACACTATAGGCTCGCGCTCGCGCCGGCAGCCGCCCCGGCAGAGAGGGTACCAGCGGCATTTTTGACAATCAGGATGAACTTTTTTTGACGCCTCGATAAACCCTATCTCCTCCCGGCGCCGGTCAATATCCTCAAAGCTGTCACAAAGCAGATTTCCGAGCCTGAACCCGTCGAGCACATAAAAGTCACAGGGATAAACCGAGCCGTCGGCCTCAACCACATACTGCGGCGAGCAGACCCCCATCATGCCGCAGCTCTCAGGCGGACGGCCGGTGAGTATTCCTATCCAGTTTTCAAATGTGCGGTTGTAAATATAGTTGCCCGACATCATGTCAGAGTACCAGGCGTCAAAAATGCGGCAGAGGAACTTACCGTACTGCCCGGCATCAAGCGCCCAGGGCGCGGGCTCGGTCTCGCCGAAACCCTCGATGCAGGGAATGTACTGCTGATACCTGTAGCCCTGCTTTTTGAAATAGTTGTATATGCTCAATGCCCGGCGCGCGGTCAGGCCGGTGACAACCGTTAGAATATTGTACTGAACCCGATGCCTGTCAAAGAGGGCGGCGGTGGCACTCACCCGGCCAAAGCTGCCCTTGCCCGACGGCGTGCGACGGTTGGTATCGTGGATGTCGCCGGTGCCGTCAAGCGATAGGCCGACAAGAAAATTATTCTGTGCAAAGAACTCCGCCCACTCTTCGTCCACAGCATACCCGTTGGTCTGTATGGAATATGACACGCGGACACCCTTTGTGTTGTGCTCTCTCACCGAGCTTATCAGATGTCGGTAAAAGTCAAGCCCGACAAGCGTCGGCTCGCCGCCCTGGAACATAAAAGCGCAGGAACCCTGGGCGCGGTCGAGCGTTTTTTTGACAATTACGTCAAGCGTGCTGGTGCTCATCCTGCCGATTATGCCACGCTCGCGGTGCGCCATCTCGTCAGCATAAAAGCAGTAGCTGCAGCGCAGGTTGCAGGCGCCCGAGGCCGGCTTTAACAGAATATTCATCGCGGTGCTTGTACTTTCCCTCTCTCCGGCATGGCTATCTGTCGTAGTTCCGGAGCCAGTCAATCATCTGAGAGAGGCTCTCAAACTTCATTTTGCCGGTGCTGATTTTAAGCCTTTGCGCGTGCACCATCTCAAGCCCGTTGACATAGTCAAGCTGCCGGGGCTCGTATTCCTCCTCCTCGCGCTGGCGGGTATAGCCCCGGTAGCGCCAGCTCGGGGGGGCGGCGTCAGCCCGCCAGGGGCGGCAGTCCCACCAGTAACCGCGGAAGGGGTCGCGGTCGCGGCACATCCTGTCGAGCAGGGCGTCGTGCAGGCGATCCCTCTCGGCTGCATATGCCGGGTCATCTATCAGATTGTTAAGCTCATACGGGTCGGCCTCAAGGTCGTAGAATTCGTCCTCGGACAAAAGGTTTACCGAGAGCTTATACCTGCCGTCGGTGACGGCCCGCAGGGGCTGGAAGCCACCGTAATGGTCGTGGTCCTGCTCAAAGCGCGAAAACTCAATAAATACATACTCGGGCGCCGGGACGTCAAGGTCGCGGCAGGTGTTGAGGATGCTCTCACCCTGCATGACCTTGGGAACGGGAAGGCCGAAATACTCCATGATCGTCGGGCAGACGCTGATATGCGAGACCGGCCTCTTTGTGTAAACTCCGCCCCTTACCCCCTTCGGGTCGCGGATGATAAAGGGGATCCGCGCCACGTCGTCATACACCGCCGGGCCCTTCTCGGTAAGGCAATGCGACTGAAGCAGGCTCCCGTGGTCGGAGGTGTACATTATCATTGCGTCATCGGGCACGGCGCCGACAAGCTCCCCTATGAGGTGGTCTACATACGAGTTGCAGCCGAAATATGCCGGGTTTTTTATTTTCAGCGCGTCGCGGTCGGCTCTCAGCGCCCGCTCTCCCGCCCAGACTTTCTGATATCCCGGCTTACCCTCGAGCGTGTCCCAGACCGCAGGGTTCTTCGGGAACTCATAGTTCCGGTACATGTCGCAAAAGGGCTGCGGGGCCAGGAAAGGCCCGTGCGGCTCGTCGAATGAGACGACAAGCAAAAAGTCCTCGTCCCGGTATCTGTCAATAAAATCGATCGCCCGTCTGAGGACGCGGGAACCGTATGTAAAATCCTCGGGTATATCCTCAAAGTCCATGGTCTGGGTGGCCCGCGACTTTATCCGGTCGTCCTCGGGCAACTCCTCAAGATAGCGGCGCATGTCGTACCAGTATTCGGGGTCCCAGCCGGCGGGGCAGCGGCCGTTGCCGAAGTAGTCGGTGCCGTCAAGATGCCACTTGCCGATATAGGCGCAGTGGTAGCCGTTGTCCGAGAGGCGCTGGCCGATGGTCTTTATGTTGTCGCCGAGCGCCATTCCGTTGGCCCAGGAGCCGGTGCAGGCCGGATATATTCCGGTGAAAAGCCCGGCGCGCGCCGGCCCGCAGACCGGCTGGGTGGTGTATGCCCGCTCATAGCGCACCCCGTCGGCGGCGAGGGCGTCAATATTCGGGGTTTTGAGCCCGGTTTCCTTGTAACAGTTGACCATATCCCAGCGCTGGGTGTCGGTCATGATGAAGACAAGCTGTTTTTT
>DURE01000057.1 GCA_012837425.1 Clostridiales bacterium | reverse complement strand
GGTTGCATATGTAAGTAAAGTGTGTATGACATAACTCCATCATGATCCATCTGTTTGGTATTCTTCTATTTTAGACTCAATCAAATAGCTTAATTGTTCAATACTGTTTAGTATGTCAGCCACTGAATTGTTTTTATCAAGTAGCTCTGCGCTTGAATGAGAAAGTGGGTTGGAATTTCTTATTTCATGGGCTTTTTCTATAATCTTGTCTACATCAGTAATTCCAGCATATAGTTGCTTAAAAGCACCTTCCTTGTAATATCCTTTGTAGTTTGGCTTACCCTTCGCTTGGTTGCCATTTACAGTATAGCCTAAATGAGCAGAAATCCTATCAAAAAAATTTTTATAGTATGCAAACGCGGATAGATAATTGCTTTTCTTCATTTCCACCATGTACATGAAATATAGAAAGAATAGTTTGTCATCCTGTTTATAAAAGATTGATGTCCCAAATTTTCTTATATAGTTCTGTTTGGACTTGTCCATTGAGACTAAAAACGACGATTTGCAGAATATCTCATAATATGAATGAACAGACGATTCTTCATGTTTCAAAATTCTAAGCAAATCGACATGGTTAAAATTTCTTTGCAAAAGATAATTTATGGCAAGCGAGGTATCATATATATTCCATACGCCTCTTCTATTAGCTTCAAATAATTTTGAAAGCATCGCTTTGATAAGATCTCCGTTTTGTGTTCTTAGCAACATAATAGTGAGGCGTTTTGTGTCCAACTTCAAAAAATTATAATCAAAGCACACAAGGCTAAAAAGCATTTCGATAATTTGTTTGTTGCTAAACAACGTATGTTTTTCATACACAAGCGAATTATATATCTCCTGTGGCGTATATTCGGTTTGTGGGATATTGAAAACTTCATTAATCAATTCCAGATATTTAGCTGCGTCCAAGCTATAATTAAACAGTGCCTTTTTTATGTCTCCAAGGAATTTCAATAAAAGATCATTATCTACGAAGTCGGTGATATTGCATTCTTTGCCGTCAAACTGCTCATCATATAAGGACTTTTTTAATTCCTCATTTATATCTGCAGTAAGCTTCCATGAGGTCTTTCCTCTATTAAGTGATAGGTTCAGCTTTTTCAATTCGCTTGAGTAGGCATTTACTATGCGATTAACCATAGGAGTGATCATATTTTCAGACAAGTCCGAGTTGAACAAGATATACAAATCGTCGACATATCTAACCATAGTAAATCCTGTTATATGCAATTCCTTGTCTGTAATAAATGAGTAGAGTTTTGCATCTGGGATTTCTAAATAAACTACTGTCGCCAAATATGAAGATGCTGCACAGTTTTCAATGAGCGGGAATTCACCCTGCCCTAAGCATAATAACAGTTCTTTATACACCAATAAATCCTTTTGGTTTATTTGAACTCCTGTTTCAGCAAATCTTTGATTAATAATATCGAACAGTTTGTTCATATCGATATTAGGGAAGAAATCTTTAATATCTGTTTTAATAAAATACTTGTAGGATTGGGATAAAACATTTATTGTTTTGAAAAATACATCATAGTCCTTTTTATAGTAAAGTCTATTTTCATCGTAATTCCCAGCGTAAAAAACATCAATCGATGGTTGGCGCTTAGATTGGTATGCTTTGGATATGCTCTTTCCTATTGTTAATGCCACTAAATACATCATTGGAGATACTAATGAGGCATTCCTGAAGGTTCCATCGCCTTTCATGATGTAATTATTAGTAATGAGCCAATTCTCAGAATAATACAAAAACAAACCGGACTTTAATATAATCATTGAAGAAACTTTTACTTACGAGTGTTTCTTTTTCCCTCGATGATAATCGTGTAAAGGGATACCATTGCAGATACATCCTTTTTCGTCCACGCTTTTCTTGTCCAATCTGTGAGCAGACCATTTCCCAATCTTCATATTCAAAAGAAAACAACTATCCACCACCTCCTGAAAGAAGCTATCATTAATTTAATAATATAACTATTGTCTTTTCCGACTTCTTGTTTCATGCCGAAATTTATCGATATTCAAAAGCTTTTTATGGCTATCATATTTAGGTAATATGCTTTAATGGAACACCGTTCTCTGTTTTCCACATTTCATTTCCGTTTAAACTCGATCCTCCGATAAATGCAGCAGCAGAGGGGCTTGGGAGCAATACATCCTCAGTTTAAATATGGTCTTAATCAAGTTTATCCTTGTATTTTGCTCGTGCTTTTATTGCGGCTTCAGGACAGCTTTTGGTGGTTTTTCGTGATATACTACTACCTTTATTACAACAACACCGGGCTGCCCAGATGAAGCCCCGCTTTCTTATAGACTAAGGTGTATTTGTTCCCCGCATGGTCAATAGGGCCGCTGATACCTTCTACCGCGACAACGTCAAACTGCCACTGGGGAATCATTTCGGCCTTCAGTCCGAAATTCCAGACATGTTTAACCGGGGCCTCAACTGAAAAATCCAACTTTATCAGTCCCATTCACACCTCACCCCCATAAACTGAACTATTATGACCTTCGCTGACATCCCGGGTGCAGTGGGGAGTCTTGTCATATTTCCCCGTTTTTCAGCCGCTCGGCGGCGTCGGCGGTTATCAGCGCATCGATCATCTCGCCGATGTTACCGTCAAGAAAGCTGTCAAGCGAATAGAGGGTCAGCCCTATGCGGTGGTCGGTCACCCGGTTCTGCGGGTAGTTATAGGTTCTTATCTTTTCGCTTCGGTCGCCCTTTCCCACCTGGGTCTTGCGGGTTGCGGCTATCTGCCGGTCCTGCTCGGCCTGCTTTAACTCGTAGAGTTTGGCGCGCAGGATTTTGAGCGCCCGCTCCTTGTTCTGGAATTGGCTGCGCTCGTTCTGGCACTCGACGACAATGCCGGTGGGCTTGTGTATTAGTCTGACCGCCGACTCGGTTTTGTTTACATGCTGCCCGCCGGCTCCGCTCGACTTGCAGGTCTCAAAAATCAGGTCGGCGGGGTTAATATCGACCTCGACCTCCTCGGCCTCGGGCAGCACCGCTACCGTGACTGTGGAGGTCTGAATCCGCCCCTGCGACTCGGTCACCGGGACGCGCTGGACGCGGTGGACCCCGCCCTCAAACTTAAAGCGCGAATACGCGCCGTCGCCCTCGACCATAAATGAGACCTCCTTAAAGCCGCCCAGCTCGGTTTCGTTGGCATAAAGCAGGGTGACCTCAAAGCCGGCCGAGGCGGCGTACATATTGTACATGCGGTAGAGCTCGTACGCAAAGAGCGCGGCCTCCTCGCCGCCGGCTCCCGCGCGGTTTTCGACGATTACGTTCCGGTCGTCGTTCGGGTCGCGGGGCAGAAGCAGGACCTTTAGCTCCTCATACAGCAGCTCGGACAAATCCCGGCAGGCACGGTATTCTTCGGCGGCCAGCTCTCGCAGCTCGGGCTCGGAGCTGTCGCGGAGCAGCGCCTGCGCCGACTCCATGTCGGCGACTGCCTTTTTGTATTCGCGGAATTTTGTTATCACGGGGGTCAGCGCGCTATATTCCTTTATCAGCCGGTGGTATTCTTTCTGGTCGGAATAAATTTCCGGGAGAGAGAGCCGCCGCTCAAGGTCGTTGTATTTTTCTTCGGCGGCAGTGAGCTTGTCTATCATCGGTACTCCTTGAGATTATTTTATTTCGGAAAAAACACATCTTCGGCGGCTGCTATCCTCCGGCGCCAGAGAGGTCGGAATAATAAAGCTTTTCATACATCATAACCGCCTTGCCGGTCAACACAACATACCTGCGGGTCTCATCGTATGGTATATTGGTCAGCCTGCCGTCCCCATCGGAATAGCGGCTGTCGCCAAGCCAGCCGTTGACCGTCCCCATGCCGGCGTTATAGGCTGCGAAGGCCGTGTCCCAATTGCCGTAATAATCAAAGAGCCGCGCGAGCATGCAGGCGCCGTATTTGATATTGGTTTCGGGGTCATATATCAAAGCGGAGTCAAGCCGCTCACCGAGCACGTCGTCGCTCAGCCACCTGAAGGTCGAGGGCAAAAGCTGCATCAGGCCTATGGCCCCCGCCTTTGAAACCGCGTTTGCGTCAAAATTGCTCTCGGACTTAATAACCGCAAACAGCACCTGCTCGGGAACCCCGAACTCCTTTGAGCTTGCCGAGACATATTCGCCAAAGTCGCGCGGGTAAACCGACTTGAGGTATGCGGTGTACATGAGGCTGTACAGATAGCCGAACAGCAGCGCTGCCAAGAGAATAATTGTAAGTCTCAGCGCCAGCGGCGGCCTCTTTCCGGAGTTCTTTTTCATGTTATAATGCCCTTGAGCCGCAGCACCGAGAGCAGCGCGGCCTCAAGCTCCTCAGGGGAGCCGTCGTTACTTATGGCATAGTCCGCGCGCGAGGTATAAAATTCCTCGGGGGGCTGGCCGTCTATCCGCCGCTCGGCGGCGGCGCGGTCAAGCCGGTCGCGCTGCATGATGCGCTCGATTCTCGACTTCCGAGAGGCGGTTATCGTTATTGTAATGTCGCATTTTTTGTCAAAGCCCGACTCAAAAAGCGCCGGCGCGTCGACTATCACGGCCCGCTCACCCCGGCGCGTCCGGTAAGCTATTCGCTTTTTCACCCTTGCCAGAATATACTTATGCGTGACCGAATTGAGCAGTGAGAGCTTGGTCTTGTCGGTAAAAACAATGGCCGCAAGCGCCTTTCGGTCAAGCGTGCCGTCGGCGCGAATAATAGAGTCCCCGAAGGTAGCTCTCAGCTCGTCAAGGCAGGGGGAGGGCGGTATCAGGATTTTCCGGTACAGCTTATCGGTGTCGATGGTCGGTATGCCGTATTTTTGCAGCAGAAGGCCTGCGGTGCCCTTGCCGCTGCCGCTCGGCCCGGTTATTCCGATTATTTTCACACGGCACACCTCCGCCCTGACAAAAAGTCCATTATTTAATTATTATACAGTATTCTGTTGGAATTTTCAAGTACCGCGCGGCTAAAACTTGGAAGGGTGTGCACATTTGGTGTTGAAAATCCGACGGTTATATTGTATAATTATAGAAGATACCCGCAATGCGCGGCCGGGCTTTCCGGAAAACTGCGCTTCAAAGCGCGACAAACATAACATGCGCTATAGGCGCAATTATTAGGTCACATATCAATAAGCGGAGCTGATTTGATGAGCGATTATACAAATTTGTGCGCCGCGCTTGAGAGCGCCGGCGTTGAACATATAAAAGACGCGCCGCTGTGCGAATATTCTACCTTCCGGGTTGGAGGGCCGGCGGCCCTGCTGTCTTTTCCGGTAGATGAGGCCGGGCTTCTTTCGGCAATAAGGGCGGCGGTGACATACAAAACGAAATTTATCGTCATCGGCAACGGCAGCAACATTCTGTTCTCGGACGACGGTTTTGACGGTCTGGTGATTTCTACCCAGCGCCTGCGTAATATTGAGATTTGCGGCAATACCCTTGTCGCAGGCTGTGGCGCGCCGCTCTCGGCGATAACCCGCGCGGCCGCAAGGGCCGGGCTCTCGGGGCTTGAATTTGCCCACGGCATTCCCGGCAGCTGCGGCGGCGCGGTATTCATGAACGCCGGGGCATACGGCTCGGAAATTTCGGATGTGCTGCGCTCGGTGCGCTGCTATGATGTTGAGGCCGGAGTTGTCTGCGGGATACCGGCCCCCGAGCTCGGGCTGGCCTACAGGCACAGCGTATTTATGGATAACGACAGGCTTGTTATACTGTCGGCAGAGTTTTGTCTTGAGCCCGGCGAGACCTTGTGTATTGAGGCGCGGATGAGCGAGATAATAAACAAAAGGCGGGCCTCGCAGCCGCTTGAGTACCCGAGCGCCGGTAGCGTGTTCAAACGGCGACCTGGGTACTATATGGGGAAGATAATCGAGGAGAGCGGGCTTAAGGGCTGTAGAATCGGGGGAGCGGCGGTCTCCGAGAAGCACGCCGGGTTTATTGTCAACACCGGCGGCGCGAGTGCCCGGGACGTGCTCGCGCTGGTCGAGCATATAAAAGCAGTAATCCTGAAAAATTACGGATTTGAACCCGAGTGCGAAATCAGGTTTGTCGGGCGGTAGACAACACATTATAAGAACGGGATTCCGAACGCAGCGGGAATCCTGAAAATAAAAAAACCGCGTTTGGCGGTGCGGAGTATGTCATGACATATACCGACATAGTAAAAAAAGAGCTCTGTGGCCTGCCGGTGAAAAATGCCTGCTGCCGGCGCGCGCAGGCAGAGGGGCTCGCATACGGCGCAGCAAAGTCCCCACAGGGCAGGCACACTATTTCGGCAGGGTGCCGGGATACTGCCGATTTTATTGAAAAAATGCTCCGGGAGCGCTTCGGAGATGTGGTTGAAATCCGGCAGGCGGGCAGTAAAGGCAGCAAAAAAACCATAATTACAATAAGTCCCGTGGAATTTGCCGAACCTGAGGATGAAGGTTCGCTGCCACTTGAGCTTCGCTGCCCGGGCTGCGCGGCGGCCTTTCTAAGGGGTGCCTTTTTGGCCTGCGCCACGCTGAGCAACCCGCGCTCGGCCTCCTATCACGCCGAGCTTGTCCCCCACAGCGCCTCCCGCGCCCGCGGCATTTACCGGCTACTGACCCGAATAGGCTGTATTCCCAGGATAATAAACCGCAAATACGGGACCGGGCTTTATTTTAAGGACAGTGAGGTTATCGAGGAACTACTGGTAAAGCTGGGGGCGACCCAGGCGGCCTTTGACCTGATGAACTGCAAGATAGAGCGCGCCATCAGAAACGATGAAAACCGCGCCACAAACTGTGTCGCCAGAAACATTGCCAGGACGGTTGCGGCCTCACGGCGCCAGATTGAGGACATCCGGCGGCTGGCCGAGAGCGGACGGCTTGAGTCGATGCCCTACGACATCCGAGTCACCGCAAAGCTCAGACTTGAGAATCCAGAGGCCTCACTTGCCGAGCTTGCGGCGCTGCACCGGCCGCCTATATCAAAATCCGGCCTTAACCACAGGCTTGAGAAAATAGCAAATGAGGCGGCCAAGAGCCGGTGAGCCAAAAACGAAAGGAGCGAGTCATGCCCGATTTTGTGCACCTGCATCTGCACAGCGAGTACAGCCTGCTTGACGGAGCCTGCCGGATAAAAGATATTCCGGGGCGCGCCGCCGAGTGCGGCCACCATGCGGTTGCGCTGACCGACCACGGGGCGATGTACGGGGCGGTGGCCTTTTATCTGGCCTGCCGTGAAGCAGGAATCAAGCCGATTATCGGCTGCGAGGTGTATGTCGCGCCGGGCTCTCGCTTTGAGCGGACAAGCTCGCACGAAGGATATGCCCACCATCTTGTGTTGCTTTGCAGGAACGCCGAGGGCTATAAAAACCTCATATATTTGGTTTCAAAGGGATACACCGAGGGGTTTTATTCAAAACCAAGGATTGACTATGAACTGCTCCGGGCGCACTCGGGCGGGCTTGTTGCTCTTTCGGCCTGCCTTGCCGGGCGGATTTCCACCCTGCTCTCGCGCGGCGACCGGGAGGGGGCAAAGCGGGCGGCATGTGAGCTGTCCGGGATATTCGGCAAGGACAACTTTTACATAGAGATCCAGAATCACGGGCTTGCCGAGCAGCGTCAGATACTGCCCGGGCTGGTGAGGCTTGCACAGGAGTGCGGGCTGCCGTTGGTCGCCACCAACGACTGCCATTATCTGCGCCGCACCGACGCCGACACGCAGGCCATACTCATGTGCATCCAGACAAACAGCGTGATAACCGACGGCCGGCCCATAGGTTTTGAGACCGACGAGTTTTACTATAAGACCACCGAAGAGATGACAGCGCTTTTCGGAGATTACCCGGGCGCGATTGAAAATACGGTCAGAATTGCCGAAATGTGCAATTTTGACTTTGACTTCAGCAAGCACTACCTGCCGCGCTATCGCTGCCCGGCAGGGTATGACCCGGCGGGCTACCTGAGAAAGCTGGCATATGACGGCTTTGAGGCGCGCGTGCGCTCGGGGCAGATAAAATTCGGCCAGCGGCATACCGAGCGCGAGTACCGCGAGCGGCTGGAGTACGAGCTCTCGCTTATCGAGCAAATGGGCTACTCGGAGTATTTCCTGATTGTCTCGGATTATGTCAACTATGCCAAGGGACAGGGAATCCCGGTTGGTCCGGGACGCGGCTCGGGCGCCGGGAGCCTTGTCGCCTACTGCACCCGGATAACCGACATAGACTCAATACGCTTCGGGCTTATTTTTGAGCGCTTCCTTAACCCCGAGCGGATAAGCATGCCCGACATTGACGTCGATTTCTGCTACAACCGCCGGGGCGAGGTCATCGACTATGTGGTTCAGAAATACGGCGAGGACCACGTCTCGCAGATAGCGACCTTCGGCACGCTGGCCGCCCGCGCCGCGGTCCGCGACACCGGGCGGGCGCTGGGAATGTCCTACGGTGAGGTCGACGTCGTAGCCCGGGCTATTCCCCAGCAGCCCGGCATGACCATCGGGCTGGCGCTCAAGATGCCCGAGTTAAAGCAACTCTACGAATCCTCCGAGCAGGTGAGAAAGCTGGTTGATACCGCCGCCTCGCTTGAGGGGATGCCCCGCAACGTCTCGGTCCACGCGGCCGGCGTGGTGATAACCGACGCGCCGATATACAGCTATGTGCCGCTTGCCACCAGCAACGGCACGCCGATAACCCAGTTCGACATGGAGACCATCGAGAATCTCGGACTGCTCAAGTTCGACTTTCTCGGCCTGCGCTACCTGACGATAATAAGAGACGCGGAGGAGCAGATACGCCAGACCGACCCTGAGTTTGACATTGAGAGCCTGCCGCTTGACGACAAAAAAACCTATGAGCATATCTCGGCGGGCATGACCGCGGGGGTTTTTCAGTTTGAGTCCGAGGGCATGAGGCAGATGCTCATGTCGCTGCGTCCCGAGAGCATTGAGGATCTCCTGGCCGCTATAGCCCTCTACCGTCCGGGGCCGATGGACTCGATACCGAGGTACATCAGGTGCCGGCACGACCGCTCGGCGATAAAATACGCCACCCCCGAGCTTGAGCCTATACTGCGCGAAACCTACGGCTGCATCGTCTACCAGGAGCAGGTGATGAGCATTTTCCGTGAGCTTGCCGGGTACACGCTGGGGCATGCCGACCTTGTGCGCCGCGCCATGGCAAAGAAAAAGGCCGCGGTTATGGAGGCCGAGCGCGAGAGCTTTGTTGCCGGTGCGGCCGAGCGCGGCATCGACCCGAAGGCTGCCGCCGAAATCTTTGAGAGCATGAGCAGCTTTGCGCACTATGCCTTCCCCAAGGGACACGCGGCGGCCTATGCGGTAATTGCCTACCGGACCGCGTATCTGAGCGCCCACTGGCCGCGCGAGTATTTTGCCGCTCTTCTGACTTCGGTGCTCGGCAATATGCCGAAGGTTGCCCAGTACACCGCCGAGTGCGCCAGGCGCGGCATATCGGTTCTGCCACCCGACATTAACCGAAGCATGATCTACTTTAATGTCAGCGGCGGGGACATACTCTTCGGCCTGCTCGCGCTTAAGAATGTCAGCCGGCAGTTTGTCGCAAACATCATAGAGGAGCGGAAAAACGGCGAATTCCGCTCGTTCGAGGATTTCATCGGGCGCATGTCGGCCTATGACATAAACAAGCGTCAGGTCGAGTCTCTGATAAAGGCGGGTGCCTTTGACCGGCTCGGGGTCTACCGCAGCCAACTGATGGTGTCCTATGAGAGAATTATTGACGCGGTTGCCGAAAAAAACCGCCGGAACCTTGCCGGACAGCTTGACCTCTTTTCTCTGACCGAGCCCGGGGAGGGTCCGCAGGGGTTTTCATATCCCGACATACCCGAGTATCCGCTGCGCGACCGGCTGATGCTTGAGAAGGAGTGCTCTGGTATGTATTTCTCGGGGCACCTGATAGACAGCTACTCAAGCTGCATTGCCGACCTTGATGTCATCCCCATTACCGATATTACCGCCGGGGGTGAGGAGCCCGGAGCGGGCAGTGCGCTTGACGGACGGGAGGTGGCGGTTGCCGGGATAATCGGCGCGGTCACGGCCAAGACAACCCGAAAGGACGAGCGCATGGCCTTCATTACACTTGAGGACAGGTACGGCGAGATTGAGTGCATATTGTTCCCAAAGGTATACCGGCAATACCGTGAGCTTGTCCGGCCTGATTGCGGCGTCTACATTTCGGGCAGGGTGCAGCTGCGCGAGGACGAGCCGGCAAAAATCATTATCGAGGAGGCAGGCGCGCTGGTCGAGAACAGCCGCTACACCGGGGGTGCCTTCTGCAAAAATGTACTCAATGATAAAAAAAGCCCGAAGAGTGTGCTGCCTGAAGACACTCGGGGGAAGCCGCAAAGCCCGGATAAAACTGCCGGAAAAAGTACGGGCCGAAGGCTGTTTCTGCGGGTTGAGGCCGGCTCTGAGAAATTTTTGAAGGCTGTCAACCTTGTGGAAATATTTACGGGGAGCACACCGGTAATTTTCTATGACACCAAAACTGCGACATACAAACAATATGAGCGGGGAGTGGCGCTCACCGGGTTTGTAGAGGGCGAATTCAGGGAGCTTCTCGGGGCCGAAAATGTGGTTGTTAAATAAATACCAGGCAAAACAAAAGCGGGGCGTGAGTCCCGCTTTTGTTCGGATATAGCAATGAGCAGTGCTTGGAATAGCGAGCAGCCGGCTACCCGGTATAGTCCTCAATGAGCGAGAGCAGCTCGCCCCGTGAAAAAGCATAAATCCCGCTCTCAAGCATCCGGCGGTCGGCCTCGGGCAGGCTCATGACCTGAACGTTGATGATATCGACCAGCACCCCCGAGGAGTCGAATACCCCGATTACTCCCTCATATTCGCGGAGCACAAATATTTCTTCATCGGTTTCACTTCCGGCAGCCAGCTCCGAGACCGAGAGGCTGAGCTTTGCAGCATTTTCGGTGAGCCTGTCAAGCTGTACCGAGACCGAAACTATAAAATAAAGGGATATAGCCGATATAAGCACCGCCGCCAGGGCGACTATAAGCGCCGCCGAGGGAAATCCCCTGTAATCCTTGTCGCCGTCCATAATTTTCTATTCCTTTTTTCGTCTTTGTGTTTATATTATTATCATCCGGGAAAACATATATACGGTAAATATGCAAAAACCGGGTGAAGGGGGACAGCATGGGAGAGGCCAATCACAACCACAGAATAAGACACCGGTTCAGGGTGATAGTCAGTCTTCTGGCGATTTTGTGCATCCTGATATCACTGCTTCTGCTTGCTGCCGGATTTTATATAACCGTATATTTAAGCTCAAATTATGACGACAGCATTGATGTCTTGCTTTTTGGCGCGGCCGCCCGGCGGGGTGCGACCAAGATATATTACTATAACTTCAGCGACCGGCAAAGGCGGGTGGGCGAGCTGGTCGAGCTCGTCGGGGAGAAGCTGCACAGCCCCGGCAACTGCATCTATGTATCCTATGACGCGGTGCCCGACAACCTGAAGCGCGCCTTTATAGCTATTGAGGACAAGCGGTTCGGGAAACATTCGGGGGTCGACTGGCTCAGGACAATGAAGGCCGCAGTCAACTATATTTTCGGCGCCGACAGCTCCTTCGGGGGTTCGACTATTACCCAGCAGGTGATAAAAAACATCACCGGCAAAAACGACGTGTCCCCGCAGCGCAAGATTCAGGAGATAATCTGGGCGCTCGACCTTGAGACGAAGCTTGACAAGACCGAGATTCTTGAGCTTTACATGAATATTGTCAATCTCTCGCACGGCTGTGTAGGGGTTCAGGCGGCGGCCAACACCTACTTTTCAAAGGACGTCTCGCAACTCACGCTCATCGAATGCGCCGCTATAGCCGCGATTACAAACAACCCCTATCACTACGACCCGGCGCGCTTTCCCGAGAAAAACAAGGCGCGGCGCGACATAATACTCGTAGAGATGTACGAACAGGGCTATATCTCGGAGGAGGAGTTCAGCGCGGCCTACGGCGCCGAGCTTGCCCTTGACCTTTCATGGTACGAAAGCTTTGACGGGGTGAATTCCTGGTATGTCGACATGGTGGTCGAGGATGTCATTGCCGACCTGTGCGCCGAGTACGGGTACAGCAGGGAGGCAGCAAGTCTCATGCTCTACTCGGGCGGTCTGCGCATATATACCGCGATGGATCCCGAGGTGCAGAGCCTGCTTGAAGAGTACTACGGAAACGCAGGGAATTTCCCCGACATACCCGGGGAGAACCCCTTTGAGTCGGCCATGATAATAATCGACCCCTATACCGGCGACATACTCGGGGTGGCCGGGGCATTGGGCGGGAAGACGGCAAACCGGGTGCAGAACTACGCGACAACAACCCGCCGCCCCTCGGGCTCGACCATAAAGCCGCTCTCGGTCTATGCGCCGGCGCTTGAGGCCGGGATAATTACCAGCGCCACGGTTTATGACGACGTGCCGGTTACCTTCAAAAACACCGGCGGCGGGCTCTCACCCTGGCCAAAAAACTACCCGCCTGCCTATCACGGGCTGACAAACATCATCCGGGCAATTCAGGAGTCGGTCAACACGGTGGCCGTGAGGGTCCTGATGGACCTTGGCGAGCGCGAATCATTTGATTTTCTGGTCAACAAGGCCGGAATGAGCAGCCTTGTTGAGCGGCAGACGCTGTCCGACGGGACGCAGGTAAGCGATATAGGTCTGGCTTCGCTGGCGCTCGGGCAACAAAATTTCGGGGTGACGGTGAGGGAGCTGACTGCGGCTTACTCGATGTTTGTCAACAACGGGGTGTTTAGCCCGCCGCGCTCCTATATAAAGGTGACCGACTCGGCCGGAAATCTTCTGCTTGCCAATGATTATTACAACTCGGGAGTCCGTGCAATTAGCGAGGAGACCGCCTCGATAATGACGCTGATGCTGCAGAACGTGGTCAGCCGCGGGACCGCAAAAGCGATAACGCTTGACGAATATGTCGAGGTCGCCGGCAAAACCGGCACGACCCAGGACAACTGTGACAAATGGTTTGTCGGGTACACCCCATATTTTATCGGCGGCGTCTGGTGCGGTCATGAATATCCCCAACCGCTCAGCGGGGTGCCGAACAATATCTGCTTTGTCATCTGGGACGAAATTATGACAAGGCTTCATGAGCGGTATGTAACCAGCGGGGAAAAGCCGGCCGGCTTTAACATCTCGCCGAAGATTGTCGGGGCCAGGTGTTGTGCAGACTCGGGAAAGCTTATGACCGCGGCCTGCCGGACCGACCCGAGGGGCGACCGGGGGGTGATGTGCTGGTTTGTGTCCGGAGAGGAGCCCGAGGAGCGCTGTGACCGCCATATTACCGTAGATTACGACATTATCGGCGGGGGCGTGGCCTGCCCGCTATGCCCGGCCGAAAATCTCATTAAGGTGGGGATGATTAAGGTTGAGCGTAGCTTTCCGACTCAGGTATATGTGACCGACGCGCAATATGTGTGGCGGAGGCTGCCGGCCTATGTCGAGCCGGCGCTGCACATAAATCAGCCCTTCTTTTACAATTTGCTAAAGCCAAATGAATATTGCGGAATTTCAAATACCACCTCCCAGTTCAATCGGTACTGCGCGCTGCACGGCGCAAAGCCGCCCCCCGGCGTCACAGCCGATACAACAATCACACCCGAGACGAGTCGTCCTTGGTTTTCATGGCCGCTCTGGCCGCCCGAATAGAAGTGTTTTTGAGCGTGCTCCGACATTAAAGATAAAATCACCTCATATCATTATGTGAGGTGATTTTTTATGAAAATAAGGCACAGAGGGCGCCTCGGGTTCGGTTCGACACTCAGCCCCCGCGAGAGATGCTGGGCCGGACTCAGCGCCGCAGTATCGCTGCTCCTTGCGCTTGTTGTAAGATTGCTTGTCGGCCCTCCCTACCGCGTTATTACCTACTGCAACCTGCGCGGCGTCCTGCCCCCGGTATGGCTTTTGTTTTTTCTGTGGGTCGGGTGGTATATACTGCTCGGCGGAGCCTTCGGGGTGGTGCTCGGCTGCCGGTCCAGCCCGGATGAGGCAAGCAAATACAAGGGCGGTATGCTCTTTGTACTGATGATGGCGCTCGGATATGTCTGGTATCCTCTCTTTTTCGGGGCGGCGGCGCTCTTCTTCGCGCTGCTGGTCGCTGAGGCGGTCCTAGTCCTCGCGGTGCTCTCTGCTCTCTGTTTTATGAGGGTGAAAAGGTCGGCGGCCCTGGTGATGTTTTTATTTGCGTTTTTTATGGTTTATATGGTGGTGCTGAATATTCTGTGCCTGTTTGCCAACTGAATCAAATTATTTAGCGGCAAATCGTTAAAATTAACCGATTTGGACTTGACAAGCACCCCATGCGGCGCTATAATTTAATAGGCTGATAACTTACGGAGGTTTTTAAAATGAAGTACTTAAAAGCAGTAGCGCTGATTCTCTCGCTTTTGTTTGTCGTGTTGGCGCTTCATGCCTGTGACGGTGGGGAGGGCGAAGCCGAGACCACCACTGAGGAGCCTGAGGATGTCACCATTAAGGTGTCCCTGAAGGTAAAGGACCTTGACGGAAATTTGGTTTACGATATTCCCGAGTATACCTACGACGGCAAGCCGGTCAACCCGATTGAGCTTATTGACTATTATTTTGATATTGAGTCCGAAGAAACGGTTGTAATCGACGAGTTCGGCACCCTTTTGGCAGTCGGCAGCGTCGAGGCCGGGACGGTATCCGTCGTCGAGGAGGAGACATATACCACATACTGGTGGTGGAGCCTCAACGGAAAAGAATCGACGGTTGCCCCAGAGGAGTACATCGTTAAGGACGGAGACAAAATAGAATATTATCTCAAGCGCGTATCCGGCGAAGTGACAGGATAAATGCCGGGATTTCGTTCCGAACCCCGCTTGGGCTGCCCCCGAACCCCAAAAAACTTTAAAACAAAATAAAAAATAAAGAGAACCGGTTTCTTGGGACAACCAAAAGACCGGTTCGATTATTTGTATTGCTATTAGACTATGACGCCGCCACCAAGGACTGTATCCCCGTCGTAGAGCACCACCGACTGCCCGGGGGTGACCGCCCGCACCGGGGTGTCGAACTCGACTACAAACTCGTCCTCCCCGGTCTGCCAGACAACAGCCGGCACCTCCCGCTGGCTGTACCGGGTTTTGGCGCCGGCCCTCACCCGTCCCGGCAGCATGTCGGCAGCGATAAGATTTATTTGGCGGGCGACAAGCCTCCCCGTGTAGAGTTCGGACTCGCGGCAGAGGGTTACCGTGTTTTTTTCGGGGTCTTTAGACCTGACGTACACAGGCTCGCCGAGCGAGAGGCCAAGCCCCTTGCGCTGGCCTGTAGTATAGTGTATCAGCCCCCGGTGCCGGCCGAGGACGCGGCCAGATGTGTCAATAAAATCCCCGGGCGGGGAAATCTGGCCGGCCGTCTTTTCTATAAATGAGGCATAATCCCTGTCGGGGATAAAGCAGATGTCCTGACTTTCCTGCTTTTTTGCCGCGGGCAGCCCGAGCGAGGCGGCAAGCTCGCGCACCTCCTGTTTGCGGTAGTCGGCCAGCGGGAAATATATGTGGGAGAGTTGCCGCTGGTCAAGGCGCCAGAGGACGTAGGACTGGTCCTTTTTCGGGTCCCCGGCGCGCTGCAGCAGGTATCGCCCGTTTTCATTCCCGACCCGGGCATAATGCCCGGTCACGATTTTTGTGGCGCCCCTCTCAAGCGCAAAGTCGAGCAGGGCGCCGAATTTAATATGGCGGTTGCACTCGACGCAGGGATTCGGCGTTTTCCCTGTGACATAGTAATATATAAAGTAGTCGACGACGTGTTTTTTGAAGGGTCCCGACAAATCAAGGGTGTGGTGCTCAATGCCGAGCGTCTCTGCCACCGCGCGGGCGTCCCCGACCGCACACCCGTCAGCGCAGGAGTCCTCATCATTGCCGCAGGAAAAGCTGCCGGTAAGGATGGTGGTAGCTATGACGTCATAACCTTCCTTGAGTGTCAGATAGGCGGCAACAGAGCTGTCTACGCCGCCGCTCATAGCGACGAGAGCCTTTTTTTTCATATAATTACCTTTCTTTCTTATCAGCCGCGGCCCTGGTACTGCCGGTTGTACCCTGCCGTGAAAAGCCTGTCGGCCTGCCGGCCTATTGCAGACCATAAAAACCGCGCTGGCGCAGCACCTCATAGACCGCCACCGCCACGCAGTTTGAGAGATTGAGGCTTCGCAGCCCCTCCCTCATCGGCAGGCGGACGCACATTTTGTGACTTGCCCTGAGCAATTCCTCGGGGAGTCCGGCGGTTTCCTTGCCGAACATCAGAAAAACCGGGTCAGGATAGGTCACATCGGTATAAACTATATTGGCCTTTGTTGAAAATAAATAAGTATGTGACACCGGATTGCGGGCAAAGAAGTCCTCGAGATCCTCATAATATGTGATGTCAAGCGCATGCCAGTAGTCAAGCCCGGCGCGCCTGAGCTTTTTGTCGTCAATTCTAAAGCCCAGCGGCTTGATAAGGTGGAGCGAAGCGCCCACCGCCGCGCAGGTGCGTGCGATATTTCCGGTATTCTGGGGTATCTTGGGCTCGTGCAGCACAATATTGAGAGAATTCATATCAAACTCACCGGAGTGTTGGGTTTTTGTCGCCAATCAGCATGGCAGGACGGATATATTATACAATGAAGCGGCGCCGCTTTCAAGTATTATAGCCAATCAAGTGTAATATGTAAAAAAGCTATGGAAAATTCGGGCGCTATGATGTATAATAAGCTAAAGCACATCAAGTTGCCGGAGGTTTAGATGAAAATTTTTAACAGAATATTCGGAACATACAGCGAGCGGCAGATAAAAAAGCTGAGAAAGACGGCCGACAGGATTGAGAGCCTCGAGCCGCACTACAAGGCCATGAGCAATGCCGAATTGCGGGGGATGACCGAGGTTTTCAAGGGCAGGCTGGCCGCCGGCGAGACGCGGGATGACCTTTTGCCCGAAGCCTTTGCCGCGGCTCGCGAGGCTGCCATGAGGGTGCTCGGCAAGCGGCTTTTTTATGTTCAGCTGCTCGGCGGCATAATCCTGCATCAGGGCAGGATTGCCGAGATGAAAACCGGAGAGGGGAAGACCTACGTTGCGATACTGCCGGCATACCTGAACGCGCTGACCGGCAGGGGTGTGCATGTCGTCACGGTGAATGAATATCTTGCCCGCTATGGACGCGACGAGGTGGGCAGGGTTTATGAATTCATGGGGCTTACAACCGGGCTGATACTCCACGGCCAGACCCCCGAGGAAAAGAGGGAGGCATACGCCGCCGATATAACCTATGGAACCAACAACGAGTTTGGCTTTGATTACCTGCGCGACAACATGGTGGTCTACAAGGAGCACATGGTCCAGCGTGGGCATATATATGCGATTGTCGACGAGGTGGACTCGATTTTAATCGACGAGGCGAGAACCCCGCTGATTATTTCGGGCGCCGGCGAGGAATCGACCGACCTTTATGACCGTGCCGATTCTTTCGTCCGCACCCTGCGCCGGCATGTGATAAAGGAGCTTGACACCAAGGTTGACTACGACGACATCGACGCCGATTATATAGTCGACGAAAAGGCAAGAAACGCGGTGCTTACCAAGGGGGGCATCAGGAAAGCCGAAGCCTTTTTCGGACTTGTTAACTATGCCGACCCCGAGAACTCGACCATAGCCCACCATATCAACCAGGCTATCCGCGCCCACGGTGTGATGCACCGCGACGAGGATTATGTGGTCAATGAAAACGGCGTGATTATAGTCGACGCCTTTACTGGGCGGCTCATGCCGGGGCGGCGCTACTCCGACGGGCTGCACCAGGCTATTGAGGCCAAGGAGCATGTCAAAATCCAAAAGGAAAACAAAACTCTCGCCACAATAACCTTTCAGAATTACTTCAGGATGTACCAAAAGCTTGCCGGCATGACCGGTACCGCGCTTACCGAGGAAAACGAATTCCGGGAAATATACGGGCTTGACGTGGTTGAGGTGCCGACCAACAAGCCGATGATACGAACCGACCACTCCGACGTGGTTTACAAGAGCGCCAAAGGCAAATACAATGCAATAGTGCGGCAGATTATCGAATGCCACAAGAAGGGGCAGCCTGTGCTTGTGGGTACTATTACCATTGAAAAATCAGAGCTTTTGTCCTCGATGCTGAGAAAACAGGGTATAAAGCACAACGTCCTCAACGCCAAATACCACGACAAGGAGGCCGAGATTATAGCCCAGGCCGGCAAGCTCGGTGCCGTGACCATCTCGACCAACATGGCCGGACGCGGCACCGATATTATGCTGGGCGGTAACCCCGAGTTTATGGCAAAGGCTGAGTTGCGGAAACTCGGATATAGCGAGGAGTTGATTATCGGCGCGACCAGCATGTCCGAAACCGACGACCCTGAAATACTCGAGGCGCGCCGGGTGTTCAGAGAGCTGCACGAGAAATTCAAGACCGGGATTGAGCCGGAGGCCGAGAAAATAAAGGAACTTGGCGGCCTGTTTGTGCTGGGCACCGAGCGGCACGAGAGCCGGCGCATCGACAACCAGCTCCGCGGGCGCGCCGGGCGGCAGGGCGACCCCGGCGAGTCGCGCTTCTATATCTCGCTTGAGGACGATTTGATGAGGCTGTTTGGGAGCGAGCGGATAATGAGGGTGGTCGACGCGCTCGGCCTTGACGACGACACGCCGATTAACGCGGGGATTCTCTCAAATTCAATAGAGAACGCGCAAAAGCGCATTGAGGACAACAACTTCAAGCGCCGCAAGAACGTTTTGACCTACGACGACGTGATGAACCAGCAGCGCTGCGTAATCTACAAGCAGCGCCAGGCGGTGCTCGAGGGCGAGGATATTTCGGGAACCATTCGCTCGATGATAAATGCTACCCTTCGAAACGCGGTGCAGGCGTATACGCTGAGCGACAACCCGGCTGAGTGGAATCTTGACGCGCTGCGCAGCCAATTTTTCGGCTTCCTCTGCAGGGAGGAGGATTTCAGGTATACGGAAGATGAGCTCACACGGTTAAAGCGCGAGGATATTGAGAATTTGCTTATCAGACGGGCCGAGGAAATATATCAGGAAAAAGAAAAGCTTTTCGGCCCCGACAGGCTCCGCGAGGTCGAGCGCATAGTGCTACTTCGGAATGTCGACCGCATGTGGATGGACCACATCGACGCCATGGAGGACCTGAAGGACAACATCAGGTTCCAGGCCTATGCGCAGCGCGACCCGATTAACGAATACCGCATTGTCGGCGCGGAGATGTTTGACGCGATGGTAGAGGATATCCGGGAACAGACCGTCCGGACAATACTTTCAATAAAGCCGATAGAAAACCGCGCGCTTCGCAGGGTGCAGATAGCCCGGCCGCTCGGCGAAGGTTTTGAGGGGAACAGAGCGCCTAAAACTATCAGGACGACAACCACACCAATAAGGAGCGCCAAACGCCCGGGGCCGAATGACCCCTGCTCCTGCGGGAGCGGGAAAAAGTATAAAAAATGCTGCGGCGCGGGGCAGAGCAGCGCGGGCGGCTGATTTTCGGTCTGCGCAGATTAGGGGGCAGGTTAATTATGGGTTTCGGGCTGCTTTTTATAGGTTACTTCATAACCTTTGTGATGACCCTGAACAATTTCAAATTTATTATAGCGCCGGTCGGCTATGTGGTTATTCTGCTGGCGCTGCTGCGGCTCCGCCGGTATGAGCGGAGGTTTCACTATGCGCTGATATGCTCGATGCTGCTGATTCTATTTGGCGCATACAATTTTCTACACGGCGGCGCTGAAAAACTGGGTATAGCGCTCCCGGCGTGGGACACCGTGATAAAGCCGGCGGCAGATTGGGTTTTGTTTATTGCCGAGGCGGCACTGAGTATCGCGCTGCTCCTGGCAATTGCCGCTCTTGCGGGTGGGCTTGAGCTGACCGGGCAGCGCCGCGCCGCGTGGCGAAATACAATTCTGGTAGGTGTCTATTTTATAACCGACACCACAAGGATGACATTATTTCCGGGCAGCGCGGCAGCAAATCAATACCTTCTGCCTCCGGTTCTGCTGCTCAAATTGTGCTACACAGCACTGAACCTCATACTCATATATTCCTGCTATATGCGAATCTGCCCAGAGGGCGACGAGGATATGCCGGAAAGAGAGCCGAGGTTTAAATTCATCAGGGAACTTTTTGATAGAACCGGCCGAGCTAGAAAAGAAACTCAGGAATACCGGGACAACCAAAGTACGCATGACGGGTCAACGGGGACAAAACCGAACGCGAAAGGGGGCACAAAGAATGAAAAGTGACAGAGGCAGGCTGAAAATCGTCGGCTGGGGCGGGATGACTTTGGCGTTTGTATTCCTGATGAACCCCGACATAGGCATTTTTGACATATTGCCCGACTTTATCGGATACATCCTGCTCTGTGCCGCCATAGCAAAACTCTCGGACATAGACGACAGGGTAAACGAGGCGCGTGCACTTTTTGTCAGGATGATTTATGTTAGTGCGGCAAAGATTGTGGCCTTGTTTGTGCTCTTCGGTCTCCTGACGCCTTCCGACCGTTCTGTCGGGATGCTTTTGTTTGCCTTTGTTTTTTCGGTGTTTGAGCTGGTGTATGTGCTCCCGGCGATAGTAAGGCTCACCGACGGGGTCCTCTACCTTTCGATGCGACACGAGGGGACCGCCGCCTATGCTCCGTCGGGCAGGCTGAAAAATAGCAGGCACCAAAAGACCATAACCGAAAAGATCAGGAGGCTGTCGGTTATATTTATGATAGTCAAGGCAGCCTGCCGCACGCTGCCCGAGTTTGCTTCGCTGACCGAGCAGACCTATGAAAGCACAGCCACAAGCCATTTGTATTTATATGTCAATGTTTTCAGAATGTTTGCGGTTGTTGTCGGACTTGCGGCTATGCTTTTTTGGTTTGTTCCGACGTTGCGCTACATCAGACTCATCAAGCGGGACACCCTTCTTATCCGAAATCTCGAACAAAAATATGTTGTCGAAATACAGTCAAGACCCGACCGACCGGCCCGCCGGGCTATCAAGGCGGCCTTTTGGTGCTTTGGCGCCGCCGCACTGATCACCCCGGATTTTTATTCAGACGGGTTCAATCTTCTGCCAGACGCGCTCTCGGCGCTCGTGCTTCTTGCAGGGCTTTGGATGCTCAGAAAGTATATAAAGGGCTGGCGGGGAGTATCGGCTGTCGCGGCGGTATACACCGCACTCTCAACTGCCGCCATGGTGCTTGATTTGCGCTTTAAGTCCCGGTTTTATCCCGAGTCAATACTCAAGGATATTGAGGCATATAACTCCTATGCGGTTTTTTGTGTGGTGGCGACTGTGGCCGAGCTGGTATTTTTGGCGATGGTGCTGGCACTGCTCTATATTGTGATGAGAAATATTATAACGGAACATACCGGATTTGCCGGAACCGGCGGCTACGACCAAAGCGAAAAAATCCGCCTGCTTCACAAAGAGCTCTCGCGCAGGCTGGCAACCCCGGCGGTTTTCGCGAGCCTGACGGCGGCATCGGCAATAAGTGCAAAATTTCTTGTCAACACCGTCGACTTTATGTGGATAATAGAATTTTTATTCTCGTTGTTGTTTGCAACCTTTATGATAAGGCTTATGATGGAGATAGACGAGCAGATTGAATATAAGTATATGCTCTCATGAAAACAATGGATGAATAATATTACTGTTTTATGCAAATAATCTGGTTGTAAATCTTTAAAGGAGATATACAAATGAACGACCAGAAAAATCAAAACAAGCAAAATAAAAACCGGCAGGACACCCCGTACGGCGACCAGTCAAATCGCAACAAAAACAATCAGGACAACAAAAACAACCAGAACCGGGATAACTGCGAAAACAAGAATCAGTAACGCAACCAAATAAAGCAGATAAAGGGCTCCCGCCGGCTTGGCGGGAGTCCTTTTGCGTTGACAGGCGACCTGTTTTGTGGTATTATTTTTTTAAGAATATATCAGGACGGGGTCTGTGCATGAAAAGAAAATGGAGTATTGAGACCGGGGACGGCGTACATACAGTCGAATACCGGCGGTCTCCCCTCGGAATTGTCAGGGTGATAATTGACGGCGAGGTCTTTGTGCTCGGCTATGTCAGCCGATTTTCAAAGCGCAGCGAGCCCTTCCGTGTGGGGGAGGAGCAGTGCGTGCTGACAATAACGCGCGGCGGGGGAGCCGAGATTGTGGCGGTCGACTGCAGGGTCGAGAGGGTGAAGGTGGGTACATAAATAATTTTTGCTGCTATTTCATCCTCAATGTTAATGTTAGTAAAAGCCGGCTTCAATCAAAGCCGGCTTTTTATTTCTTATCAATTTACATCAAACCCGTGCATGAACCCGGTCATGTCGGCCGAGCAGATGTCGCCGCCTATGACCCTGTTGCGGTAAACCAGAACATTTGCTAAAACCCTGCCGTCATAGCCGTCGTACTCCGAGAGCTCGAAGGTATACCGCTTCACGGTCTTGCGCCTGTATTTGGAGAGGTCAAGCCCCTGCTGCTTTTGGATTTCGTTGTAGCTGGTGAGAATCCGGTCGAATTCCGAGGGGATTGTGACCTCGGTTTCCTCAACCGGGGTCGGCTTCACCTTCCAGCCGAACTGGCCGAGAAATTCGGCCGCGTCGGCTGCGCTTTTGACTTTGTCGTATCTGACATCCTGTGTTTTGGAGGCCGGGGCTCCCGCCGCGGCGTTTGTGCTGTCGTCAAGCGACGGCACAAAGGCTATAAGGGTTATCAGTGTCACCAGCGCCACGCAGAGCACCCCGAAAAAGCGCAGCGTCGCGGCGCGCACCGTATAAATGAACATATGTATAATCCTCCCGCATATTGCATGATTTCTGCTTAAATTATATTTGTGCGGGAGGACGAATATTCCATTTTACCGATTAATGCGGATAGCGTGTGCGGCTGCGGTGAATTGCCGCGCTCTGAACTATTCCGGTGGTTATATATATGGCAAGCACCGACGAGCCCCCGTAGCTGAAATAGGGCAGCGTGATTCCGACCACCGGCAGCATCCCCAGGCACATGCCGATATTCTCAACAGTCTGGATTATCAGCATGGCGGCAAAGCCGGCGCAGATATAGGTTCCGCTGCCGCCTTGTGTGAGTTTTGCCAGCCTTGCGACCCGGAAAACTATGAAAATCATGATACAGATGAATACCATAGCGCCCAGAAAGCCGAATTTCTCGGCATATGTGCCGAAAAGGAAATCGGTATGCCCGGCCGGGAGCCTCGGAAAGACGCTGCCCCCGAATATTCCCCGGCCGAAAAAGCCGCCGTTGGCAACGGCAGCCCGTGAGACTATCGGTTGGTAGCCCTTGCCCAGCGGGTCGAGGTCGGGGTTAAAGCCCACCAGAATCCGCAGTTTCTGGTCCTCGCGCAAAAGCTGCCATAAGAGCGGCGAGGCGGCGCCGGCGGCCGCGGCGGCGCCGGCAAAATACCAGAGAGAAAGCCCGGCATAATAGAGCATAAGCAGGATTATACCGACATAGACCAGAGCGACGCCAAGGTCGCCCGAGAGCAGTATCAACCCCACCGGCAGGCCGGCATGAACAATTAGGCCGGCCAGCACAAGCGGTTTGTTTATCTTTTTTTTTACACGGAAAAGATGATATGAGAAGGTGAGCAAAAATATTGACTTGACAAACTCTGAGGGCTGTATTCCGAAGGGCAGGCCGGGGATAAAAAGCCAGCTTTTATTCTCGCCCTCGCTTGTGCCGAAGAGCAATGTGGCAAGGAGCAAAAGCAGCCCTGCGGCATAAAGATATATCCCGAGCTTCTCGGCGATTGTCCGGTAATCCAGCGCCGAGATAAAAAACATCACGATAATGCCGACCAGGGTGGCGCCGGCCTGCATTAAGACTACCTTGAGCCCGAATACCGGGTATCCGCCCGCGAGCGTCAGAATGCTGAGCAGCGAGAGCGCCGAAGTCGCCGCAAAGAGCCCGAAGTCGGCGCGCCGCAGCGTGGCAAAGAACTCGCCGCAGATGTCTCTGAGTCTGCTCATCTTCACCTCCGCCCCGGGTGTGCGCCCGGATATTTTAGGTTTTTTGCGGGTATCAGTACTGCCTGCCCCAGACCACCATGTGCTCGGCCGGCTTGCCGCAGCACACGCACCCGTCGGCAAGATGTTCTTCCTCAAAGGGAATGCAGCGCGATTTTACCCCGTCGGTCTCGTCCTTTATCCTGTCCTCGCAGGCCTCGTTGCCGCACCACATGGCGCGGATATAGCCCGGCTTGTTTTTGGCGATGTCAAGAAATTCAGCATAGCCGTGCGCGTCGTAGGTCTTGCTTTTCAGGTTCTTCTCGGCGCGCGCGTAGAGTTCATTATGCACTTTGTCGAGTGACGCGCCGACCACCTCTGAAATATTGTCAAGCGACACGACAGTTTTCTCGCGAGTCGGGCGGCTGACCAGCACGCAGGAGTTGTTCTCAATGTCGCGCGGGCCTATCTCCAGGCGCAGCGGCACGCCCTTCATCTCATACTGGCTGAACTTCCAGCCCGCCGAATAGTCGCTGTCGTCGAGCTTGACGCGGAATTTTTCAGCCAGCCTGTCGCGCAGCTTTGCGGCGGCCTCAAGCACACCCGGCTTGTGCTGGGCTACCGGGATAATGATTACCTGTATCGGTGCGACTCCGGGCGGCAGTATAAGCCCCGAGTCGTCGCCGTGAGTCATGATTATCGCGCCGATCACCCGGGTTGAGACCCCCCACGAAGTCTGATGGGGGTATCTTATCTGATTTTCGCGGTCGGTGAAGGTGATGTCGAAGGCGCGGGCAAACCCGTCGCCGAAGTAGTGGGAGGTGCCGCCCTGAAGCGCCACGCCGTTGTGCATCATCGGCTCAATTGTGTAGGTCTCTATGGCGCCGGCAAATTTCTCTTTATCGGTTTTCCTGCCGATTATCGCCGGAATTGCAAGCGTCTCGGCGTAAAAATCACGGTAAACCCGGAGCATGCGGATTGTTTCCTCGCGCGCCTCGGCCTCGGTTTCGTGCATGGTGTGCCCCTCCTGCCAGAGGAACTCTGAGGTGCGCAGAAAGGGGCGCGTGGTTTTCTCCCAGCGCACTATGTTGCACCACTGATTGTAGAGTTTGGGCAGGTCGCGGTAGGATTGAATAATATTTCTGTAATGCTCGCAGAAAAGCGTCTCGGAGGTCGGCCGCACGCAGAGCCGCTCTGAAAGCTCGGTTTGCCCGCCTATAGTCACCCACGCGCATTCGGGCGCAAAGCCCTCGACATGGTCCTTTTCTTTCTGCAGCAGGCTCTCGGGGATGAAAAGCGGCATATATACGTTCTCGTGCCCCAGCATTTTAAAGCGTGTGTCGAGGTCGCGCTGAATATTTTCCCAGATTGCATAGCCGTAAGGTCGGATGACCATGCAGCCCTTTACTCCTGAGTAATCGGCCAGCTCGGCCTTTTTTACAATATCGGTATACCACTGGGCGAAGTCTGAGTCCATCGGGGTTATCTGCTCGACCAGTTTCTTTTCCTGTGCCATTATGTGATTCCTTCCTTACAGCAAGCATGAAAATTCATTTTAATATTATATCCTATGCAGGAATTATTGTCAAGCGCAAAGTAAATAATGGGAGGGGGGAGTAAGTAAAATACCGGAGGCATCGCGCCATGGGAAAGTTACCGTTTGAGAATGTGTATATTCACGGTGTCAGGCTTGAGCGCTCGGATATGGCCGGCGCGCTGGAATTTGTCTGCGGGCGGCTGCGCGAGGAGGGCGCCGGGCTGCCGCTGGCGGTATTTACCCCGAATGCCGAGATAATCTACCGCTGCTCAAGCGAGCGCCGGCTGTGTGAGCTGATAAACTCCTCAGACATCAGCCTGCCCGACGGGGTCGGCGTGGTCTGGGCGGCAAGGCTGCTCGGCAGCCCCCTGCCCGAAAGAATCCCGGGGATTGAGCTTGGCGAGGCGGTGCTCGGCAGGTGCGCTGTGGAGGGCATAGGGGTATTTTTGCTCGGCGGCAGGCCCAAAGTGGCAGAGACCGCTGCCCGGCGCCTTGCCATGCGTTTCCCCGGGCTGAAGGTTCTCGGCACACACCACGGCTATTTTGACATGTCCGGCCCTGATAATCAGGAGATTGTAAGGCAGATCGCAGAGCTGAAGCCCGGGGTGGTTGTTGTCTGCCTCGGGTTTCCGCGACAGGAGGAATGGATTATATCAAACCGCGCCGCGCTCCCCGGAGTCAGGGTCATGATGGCGCTGGGCGGCTCGCTCGACGTCTGGTCGGGGCGGGTGCGGCGGGCGCCCGGGCTTTTTCGCTCGGCCGGGCTTGAATGGCTCTGGAGAGTGACAACCCGCCCGACAAGACTTTTCCGCACGGCCTTTCTTTTGGCCTTCGCATGCCGCACTCTGCGCGAAAAAAAGCGCATACAATCTGCCCGGGAGCACCCGTTTTTGTGATATTGCACACAAAACGGCAGGCTTTTTTGTTCAAAACCTGCAAATTTCCAAAATTGATAAAATTTCGTCAAAGGTATTGTATATTCGTCGGTTTTGCGATAGAATATAATGGGCAAAGCGAGGCCCCACAAAAGAATAGTAAAAAATAAATTTATTTTTAACGGAGGAATTCCAATGTCAGTAAAAGTTGCAATCAACGGTTTCGGCCGGATTGGCCGGCTCGCTTTCAGGCAGATGTTCGGCGATCCGAACTACGAGATTGTCGCCATCAACGACCTCACCAGCCCGGTAATGCTGTCTCACCTGCTCAAGTACGACTCGGCCCAGGGCAGATATGCTCTTGCCGATAAGGTCAGTGCAGGCGAGGACAGCATCACGGTTGACGGAAAAACCATAAAGATTTACGCCATCAAAAACGCCGCCGAATGCCCCTGGGGCGCGCTTGGCGTGGAAGTGGTGCTTGAGTGTACCGGCTTTTATAACTCGAAGGAAAAATCCATGGCCCATATTCAGGCCGGCGCCAAAAAGGTTGTCATATCGGCTCCCGCCGGCAACGATTTGAAAACCGTAGTGTTCGGGGTAAACGAGAAGATTCTCACAAAAGACGACCAGATTATCTCCTGCGCGTCCTGCACCACAAACTGCCTCGCCCCGATGGCGAAGGCGCTCAATGACTATGTTCCGATTCTCAGCGGTATCATGACCACCGTTCACGCCTATACCGGCGACCAGATGCCGCTTGACGGCCCCCACAGAAAGGGTGACCTGCGCCGCGCACGCGCCGCAGCCGTCAATATCGTGCCCAACAGCACCGGCGCCGCCAAGGCAATTGGCCTTGTCATTCCCGAGCTGAACAAGAAGCTTATAGGCTCGGCCCAGAGAGTTCCGGTCTGCACCGGCTCGTCCACAATCCTGGTTGCCGTGGTCAAGGGCAAGGACATCACGGTCGAGGGCATCAATGCCGCGATGAAGGCCGCCTCCTCCGAGGTGTTCGGATATAATGAAGATCCCATTGTTTCTACCGACGTCATCGGAATCACCTACGGCTCGCTGTTTGACGCCACACAGACCATGGTCACCAAGATTGACGATGAGCTCTATCAGGTTCAGGTTGTCGCGTGGTATGACAACGAAAACAGCTATACTACACAGATGGTTCGCACGATTAAGTATCTTAACGAGCTTAAGTAATTAATTCGACTGATATGATGCCGCCGGCGGAGCTTTTCAGGCTCCGCCGGCGGTTTTTGAAGGGCGCGGTTTCCCCAACACGCCGCCTTGTCCTTTTTAAGCCTTTGTCAGCCCTGACATGGCCGACATATACTTTTTGAGCCGGGCGGGGGCGGGGATTTTGTCCTCGCCCGAGAGCAGGTAGTATATTTTCACCTTCGGCTCGGTGCCCGAGGGGCGGATGATTATCACATCGGTGTTCTCAAGCTCCCAGCGCAAAACGTCTGAGCTCGGGAAACCGGTAATGCTGCTTTTTTTGCCGCTTTTGGTGTCGGTCAGGCTGCCGCCCTGATAATCGCTGATTGAGACAACCGGCACGCCTGCGATATCGGCGGGGGGGCTTTGGCGCAGCGAGTTCATAATAGCCTTTATTTTGGCTTGTGCATTGTAGCCGTCAAGTATCAACTCGGTGGTCTTCTCGAGCGAGCAGCCGTATTTTTTGTAGAGCTCGTCGAGCGCGTCGACCAGCGTCCTGCCGGCACTTATGTGGTGCGCGGCCATCTCGCAGATGAGCATCGACGCGAGAACCGCGTCTTTGTCGCGGGTGTATGTGCCCTTGAGGTAGCCGCAGCTCTCCTCGGCACCGAAGATGAAGCTCCCGCGGCCCTCGTCCTCCTTCTTTTTTATCACCTCGCCGATATACTTAAATCCGGTCAGTACGTTGTAGAGTTCGACGCCACCCGCGCGGCAGATTTTGGCCATGAGCTCGGTGGTGACGATGGATTTCACCGCATACGGCTCGGGCGGCATCTGCCCGCTCGCCCGGTAGGCGCTGATGATATAGTCGAGTAGCAGCAGGGCTATTTGATTACCGGTAAAGCCGGTAAAATCACCGTCACGCCCGCGCGCCATCACACCCACGCGGTCGGCGTCGGGGTCGGTGGCGATTATCAGGTCGCTGCCTACATGGTTGGCCAGCTTTATGCCGCAGGCAAAGGCTTCTCTGTATTCGGGGTTTGGCTTGTCGACAGTAGGGAAGCTGCCATCGGGCCGTGCCTGCTCGGGCACAACATGCAGCTTTTCTACCCCCAGCCGCTGCAGAACCTCGGGAACCAGCCGGTATCCGGTCCCGTGCAGGGGGGTATACACCACATTAAGCCGGTCCGCGGCCTCTGCTATTATTCCGGGATTTATGGCCTGCGAGAGCACGGCTGAAATGTAGGCCTCGTCAATTTCGCTGCCTATTATACTTATAAGCCCCCCGGCGACAGCCCTTTCGAAGTCGGCCGGTGGTATATCGTCGGGGATTTTTACTTCGCGGATAAATCCGGTGATTTTATCGGCCTGCTCGGGACCGATCTGCGCGCCGTCCTCCCAGAAGACCTTGTAGCCGTTGTATTCCTTGGGGTTGTGCGAGGCGGTGATGTTGATGCCCGCGATACATCCCAGATGGCGCACTGCAAAGGAGAGCTCGGGGGTAGGGCGCAGGTCGTCGAAAATAATGACTTTTATTTTATTTGCAGCCAGCACCGCGGCCGCCCGGTGCGCAAATTCCCGGGAATTTATCCGACTGTCATAAGCTACTGTCACCGGGCGCGCCCCGGCGCCGGTTGCTTTTATATACCTTGCCAGCCCTTCTGTGGCCTGCGCGACTGTCAGGACATTCATCGCGTCGGTGCCCAGCATCATTTTCGCCCGCAGCCCGCCGGTACCGAAGGTCAGCTCCGAACCAAAACGCGCGTTTATTTCGTCCTCGTCACCGCCTATTTTCAAAAGCTCCTCGCGCCCTGCTCGATCGAGGTCTTTCATACCGAGCCACAGATTATATATTGTTCTGCTGTCTTTCATCGGGTTATGCCTCTTCATTCGGGTTGTTTTCGTCGGCCAGGCCAAGCAGCCGGCACACTCCTATCGGCGTATACTGAGCCAGACAGAGCGTGAGGAATACCGTGTATGTGATGATATTCTCAAGGCTGCCCAGCAGCACTATGTGGAATATGAAGTTTGACTCGTTGTAGCGCAGCGGCGCAGAGTCGATTCTGTAGATATTCAGCCCGCAGAGCACAATAGCGTGCAGTATTTCGTCAAGCGTAATTCCGGGTGTGGGCGAGAAGCTGAACTCAAAGAAAATGCTGTCGCAGCCTTCCCGGGTGCCGGCGGCGGGACGGATTATATGACGGCAGAGCAGCGCATACCTTGTCCGCTTGGTGTCATCCTCGTTGGTAATGTCGCAGAGCGCCGAGGTCTTCAAATCAAACCTCTCGATAAGCGAATAAAAGCTCAGGAGCTTGCCGTCCGAAGTGTTTTCAATAGGTATCACGCAGGCGTCGGCCTTTCCCGAGGCGGTGCCCTCGCACATTTCGGTAAAGGAATTGTATATCCGGGGCTGGGCGCCGGGCAGATGTGAGGAAAAAATCCTGAAGGCCTCGGCCGAGTACCGATTTATGACATATGCGACCCGGGTGCCGTTCGGGGTGTCGGGGTGATTGAATAGCAGTTCATCTGAACTAAATCCGAAGGAGCCGAGCATTTCCGAGAGGCGGCGGCAGATAAGAATCCGGTCTCTGGAGCTGAACTTTTTCAAGAGTTCGGATTTTCCAAAGCAGGCAGCGGCAGTGCCGATAGCCTCGGCGGTGCTGCCTGCCAGCCGCATTGAGGGGGCGAGCTGGTTTAGTATCTCGTATGCCTGCGAGATTCTCAGGCGATTGAGCCCCCGCTGCCGCTCCCATATCTCGTCAAGGTTGGCGATTATGATTTCATGGTCGGAGTTCATTTCATATACCGCAAATGATGTCGTAGCTGTCCGAGAGGAAGGCGCTCAGTTCCTCTCCGTCAAGGCGCCGGTGCGCCATGAGCGACAGCTTATAGATATAACCTGCCAGAAACTCTGCCTTCTCGACGTCGGCCGACACCAATTCAAGCAGGCGCGTATATGCGGGAGAGGAGGTGTTGACAACCAGGGTGGTGTCGGCCAGCGCCGGGCCGGCTTCGGTTTTTGTCACGAAGGAATACTGCTTCATAAAGTCGTCCATACGGCGCTTATCCTCGGGCAGGTTGAGCAGGGTCGGCGCGCGGTTGTCCTTGAGGCTGACAAACTTGACATTCAGCTTGTCGTCTCCGGCAGCCTTGCGGAAGAGCTTTACTATTTCTTTATTTTCCTTTTCTTTTTCGTCGGCCCCGCTGGCCAGTGCCGAGATGTCGGCGTCTACCCGCACGAACTTCAGCCCTTCATAGACCCGCTCGGCTGAGGTGATGAACTGCGTGTCGATGGGGTGGTCGAGCACCGCTACCTTATAGCCTTGTGCAGTGAACATCGATATATACTGCGACTGCTGCGCGGGGTCGGAGGTATAATACACCGTGACCTCGGCCTTTTCCTTGTCATCCCCGGCAGCATCCTTCAGGGCGGCCTCTCGGTACTCGTTTATTGTCACAAAAGTTTTGTCGGTCAGCCCGAGCAGGAGCGAATCCTTTACCCGGTCGAAGAATTTGCGGTCGCTCACCGAAGCGAACTCTACAAACACCCGTATGTCACCCCAGATTTTCTCGTATTCAGCGCGGTTGTTCTGACAGAGACTGCCAAGTTTGTCGCATATCTTCTTGACAATATGCGCCGAGACCTTGCTTACATAGACATTGTTTTGCAGATAGCTGCGCGAGACGTTGAGCGGCAGCTCGGGGCAGTCTATAACCCCCCGGAGCATGAACAGGTATTCGGGCACGACCTCCTTTACATTGTCGGCGACGAAAACCTGATTGTAGTACAGCTTTATCCTGCCCTCAAGGTTGTCAAACTCGGTACGGAGCCTGGGGAAGTAGAGTATGCCCTTGAAATTGAACGGGTAATCGGCGTTTATATGAATGCTGAAAAGCGGGTCTCTGAAGTCCCCGAAAACCTTGTGATAAAACTCGTTGTACTCCTCTTCGGTACACTCGTTCGGGCGCTTGAGCCAGAGCGGAGAGGTGGTGTTTATCGGCTTTTTTTCGGCCTTTTCATCCTCCTCGCCGGTCTCAAGGTAAATCTCATAGGGCATGAAGGCGCAGTATTTGTCGAGTATTTCCCGAACCTTTGCCGCTTCGAGGTAGGCCGCCTCCTCGTCGGCGATATGCATAATCACCGAGGTGCCGCGGCTCTCACTGTCAGAGTCGTATATCTCGTAGCTGCCGTTGTCCGAGCAGACCCAGCGCAGCGCCGGCGCGCCGGTGTAGGACTTTGTAATTATCTCCACCTTTTCCGAGACCATGAAGGCCGAGTAAAAGCCCAGCCCGAAGTGCCCGATAATGCCGCTGTCGGCGCTGCCCTCGGTCGGTGTTCCCTCGTATTTTTCAATGAACTCAAGCGCGCCCGAGAGCGCGATCTGGCAGATATAGCGCGTCAACTCATCCTCGGTCATTCCGATTCCGTTGTCCTCAACGACGAGGGTTTTGGCGGTTTTGTCGACGCGGACTAAGATTTTATAATCCTCGCCGTCAGCCTCGGCCTGCCCGAGCGAGCAGAGCCGCTTCATTTTGGTTATTGCGTCGGCGGCATTTGAGACAATTTCGCGCAGGAAAATATCCTTGTCGGAATACAGCCACTTCTTTATTATCGGGAATATATGGTCGGTCTCGACCGATATTCCGCCGGCTCTCATATGTTTTTCGGTGGAGCCCTCACCTGTCATTTTCTCGTTGATCGGGTTCTTAGTGCTCATGATGACCTCCTTTGGTTATCGTTCTGTCTTGTCTTTATCATTGTTTTTATCTTTCTTTTTGAATATGCTTTTTATCATTGAAAGCAGCTTTCGGAAAATCTTCCTAAACCAGTTGAACAGCCCGGCAGTCAGCCTGCCCCGGCGTTCGGCCTCAACCTCGGCACTGATAATCGGGGCGCCAGGCAGGTAATAATCGGCAAGCGACACTGATAAGTCCTTTTTAATTAGCCTGCGGCGTATTGCTTGTCGGATGAACTCGCCGATTACTATAAAGACCGGCACTCCCAGCATCATTCCGACAATTCCGAAATATCCGCCCATAATGATTATGGAACAGAGCACTCCGAACGAGGTCATTCCGGTGGTCATGCCGACCAGCTTGGGCTTAAGGATGTTTCCGTCAAACTGCTGGATGACGAAAATTAATATGATAAAGAGCAAAACCTTGCTCGGGGAGGCAATAAGAACGATAAAGCCGGCCGGCACCGCCCCGATGAAGGGACCGAATACCGGAATAATATTTGTGATGCCGACAATGAAGGCAAGCAGTATAGGATAGGGCAGTCCGGCAATGCTGAAAGCAATGCCGCTTACAATTCCGACAATCAGCGAGTCGAGCAGGGTCGCTTTGATATACCTGCCGAAGGTAAGGTTGGTGAACCGCCCCCACTCCATGAGCGAGTCGTATTTTTCTTTGTTCATCACCGAGGCGCAGAGCATTCTGAATTGTGCCCCCAGCCGTTCCTTTGAGCTTAGTATATAGACCGAGATGAAGAGCCCGAGTATGATATTGAGCACGCCGCTGACAAGCGATTTGCCGTAGCTGATTACATAGCTGCTGATGTTGCTGAAGAACGTCGAGGTATCCTTGAACCATTCGCTGATTTTGGCCTGTATGTCCTCAACGCTGATGTATTCGCTAATCTGGTCGTTGCTGATCGAAAAATCAAACTGTGCTATTATCCGATTTACATAGGATATCGCCTGGGTCGTGTAAACATTGAGGTTTGCAATAAAATCCTCATAGCTCCTCTGGAGCTGGGGGATGACAATCAGCAGCACAGCCGTGATTGCAAGCAGCAGAAAAAGATAGGTGCAGACCACAGAGAGCACACGCTTGAGCCGCCGGCCCTTGATGCCCATAAAAAGCTTGTCCTCATACAGCTTCATTATGGGCGCGCAGAGATAGGCAATGGCAGCTCCGATAATTATCGGCGCCAGAACCGAGAGGGTGCCGTTAATCCAGGAGACTATGACCCGGCTGTTTATGATAATTGCAAGCAAAATAGCAAAAACGGCATATATCGCCACCGATACGGCTATAATCGTATGTCGTCTGGTCCAGTTGAAGTTTGACATCATCGCTCCCCCATAATTTGTTTTTGGCTGCCGAATACATAAAATTATTATATACCAATTATGGCATTTAGTCAATATTATTGTACCGTCGCTAAATATTTATTGATTTTTGTGCCAATTTGTGCTATATTGAAATGCGGGCATACAGCCGACAACACTATCGCAAAAAAGGAATGAAATGAAAAGTATAGTTGAAGCGGCTCCTGCGAAAATCAACCTCTATCTTGACATCCTGTCCAAACGTCCCGACGGTTATCATAATATTGTCAGCGTCATGCAGGCGGTAACGCTCAGCGACACAGTCAGGATAAAGTCCGCTCCGGGCAGCGGGATAAACCTCTCGGTCACAGGAGACAGGGCGCCCGGGGGCAGGGAGAACCTGGCATACCGCGCCGCCGAGCTGTATTTGAGAGTTGCGGGTGTGGGCTACCGGCTTGACATTGAAATTGAAAAGGTCATACCGGCGGCCGCGGGGCTGGGCGGCGGCAGCAGCGACGCGGCGGCCGTGCTTCGCGGGCTCAACAGGATGTACGGCCGCCCCTTCAGCTATGCGGGGCTCTGCAAAATAGGGCTGATGCTGGGGGCAGACCTGCCCTTCTGCATTGCAGGCGGCTGTGCTTTGGTCGAGGGTATCGGCGAGAAGGTAACTCCGGTGCCGGTAATGCCAGGGGCGGTCATACTTGTGGCCACCCCCGGGGAAGGCGTGCCGACGTCCGAGGCCTATGCCCTGCTTGACCGGACATATGGTAACTTCAGAAAAAGACAGCCCCTCGGGAACCATCAAAAGATGACAGCGGCAATCTCGGCCGGCGACATTGCACGGGTCTCGGGGTGGATGTACAATATTTTTGAAGACTGTATAATAACCGGACATCCCAAAGTGGCGCAAATAAAGCAAATTATGCTTGAGAGGGGAGCCTGTGCGGCGCAAATGAGCGGGAGCGGACCGGCGGTGTTCGGCATATTTGCCGACAATGAGACCGCTATATCGGCGTCAATAGTCCTGAAGGACAAGGGTATCAGCTCGTATACCTGCATTCCCGCAGGGCCGGTTACTATTTGAAAAAACACAAAAAGAAAAGGAGCAGCCTATGAGCAGCGAGTATTTCGGTCGGGGCTCTGGAGAGCTTTACGGCGATTATATTGATTTTATCAACTACGTTTTCGGCTTTGACGGGCACAACGAGAATTTTTTCAGCCTGCTCCCCAAACTCTACAAGCCCGAGTACAAACCCCTCGAAAGCTCATATGTAGCTCTGATTGACGGGAAGCTCAGGGCAGCCGTCGGCGCGTTTGACCATGAAATTATGGTCTCGGGCACAAAGCTCTCCTGCCGTGGAATAGGTAATGTCGCCGTTCATCCGAACACCCGGTCGAAGGGATATATGCGCCGGCTCATGGACATGGCGCTCGACGACATGCTTCGCGACAAAATTGATCTGTCGGTACTCGGCGGCAGGCGGCAGCGGTATAATTATTTTTCTTTTGAGAAAACCGGCTCGCTATATGAGTTTGCAATAAACGACGACAACCTGCGCCATTGCTTCGGTGCCGACCGCACCGCATACCACACCGTGACCCTGACAAAACTTAACGAAAACGACACCGCGATGCTTGATAATATAGAAAAGCTGCTCCGGACGCAGCGTTATTCTTCCTGCCGCCCAAAAGAGCGGCTGTACGACATCCTCTGCTCCTGGAGCAGCACGCCCTATGTAGTCACAAAGGCCGGCGGGTTTTCGGGTTATTTGATTTATAAGGCCGATACGGTTTTTGAAATGGTTCTTTGCGACAAATCCGATTTTATCAACACTACAATCACCTTGTTTGACCAGTTCAAACCGAAAAAGCTGACCGTAAAACTCCCGGCGTATGAAGCCGATTATATAAGCCGCCTTTACCGGGTTTGCGAGGGTTATTCGGTTGGCCCGGTGGCAAATTTCTCGGTGCTCAGATTCAGGCGCGTCGCGGATGCCTTTATCCGGCTCAAGGCGACATATGAGACGCTGCCCGACGGGGAGCTGCGCCTGCTTATACACGGCAGGGGAGGGGATGAGAACATAAAGATTTTCGTTTCGGGCGGGACCTGTGGCGTTATCGGGAACGATGACGCCACATATGACCTTGAGGTAGGGCATATAGATGCTATGAATCTTTTGTTTTCTCCCTTCTGCCCGGGGCGCGAGAGGCTGCCGGTCTCAGCCCGGGTCTGGTTCCCGCTGCCGCTCTGGCTGCCCCGCGCTGATGGGGTATGAAAGCCGGTAGGGCGGCTTCACAGTGCCTTCATCTTCAGGTAGTGGCGACCTGCGGTTGCCGCTCATGCTTTAACTTGTCGTAGGGCGCGACGGCCCGGCGCGCCGGGACCTCGCGCTGCTTTCCCCATGTCAGTCAGTGGCTAAAGGAAGTAGAATGCGGGGGTCGCGCGGCTTAATTAGCGGTTTGGTTCAGGAAGTTATTGGGGATCAGACCCTCAAGACCCTTTTTTCAAAAAGGGTCTTGAGCGGGGGTTCGGGGGCAGGGGCTCCGAAGTAAAAGCAGGGGCAGAGCTCCACATTTTTACCGGAATAAAAAAGGCCGGCTCGGCGTCCGGTCTTTGGGGTTAGTATCTGTGAGTGTAATCGCTATCGGGGACCTCGGGTATATATGTAGTGACCGCGGTGGTGGTCTCGGGTGCGGTGGTGTCCTGCGTCACTGTTGTGGCAGGCGGCTCGGTGGTGTCAGGCGGGGCTGATGTTACCGGCGGCGATGATGTTTGGGAGGCGGTGTCTGTTGTGTCTACCGTGGCCCCGGCGGAGGTCGTGTCGGCTGCCGAGGTTTCGCCGGGAGTTTCGGGAGCGTCGCTCTCGGAGGTATATTCTTCGGAGGTTGAGATATCGGTGCTGTCGGCTGAGGTCCTTTGGGGAGGATTTTTCACCAGAACCGTGCCGTCGGGCGGTTTTGTTTCACATGAGACAAGATACAGAATCGCGCCGGCAGCAAGCAGCAGCGCCGCTATTATCCTTTTCATTTCAAACACATCTGCCGGCAAATGTTTTTGCAGCCTTAGGCCGGCAGAGTCGGTCTGTGTGAATTGTCCGCCCTTTTGGCTGCATTTTGGGCGGACAAATATATTATACTTCATATAACGAAAAGTGTCAAGACAATAAAAAAGGTTACCGCAATTACTGATATTTTCTAAGCCGGTATTGATTATTTTTGGGCGAGATGATATAATTTAGGTATAATTAGGCTGGATGAAAGGTTTATGATGTTTATAACCAGATATATTATTAAATTCAATCTGTACGCATATATTACCCAGTCCTTTGAGCTTGGGGAGGCCTGGGCGTACACGATCATGGCGGCTTTTTTACTTGCCTGTGTCGCCATACCATATATGATAGGCAGCCTGAACTTCGGGATTATCATCTCAAGGATTTGGTATCACGACGACATAAGAAAATACGGCAGCGGCAACGCCGGTGCTACCAACATGCTGCGGGTATGGGGCAAGGGCGCCGGGGGGCTGACCCTTTTTTGTGACATGCTCAAGTGCTTTGCGGCGGTAATTGTCGGCGTGTTGCTAATGGGCGACATCGGCGCCGCCGTTGCGGGGTTTTTTTGTGTGGTCGGACATGTCTTCCCCTGCTGGCACGGGTTCAGGGGAGGGAAGGGCGTGGCCTCAACCGCCATGGTAGCGCTTGCGGCAAGCCCGGTTACCTTCGGCATTCTTGCTGCCTTATTTGTCGTGATAGTGGCGACAACCAGATTCGTCTCGCTCGCCTCGATTATGTGCGCGCTGCTCTTTCCGCTTTTAATCAACGCTTTTGTCGGTTCGGGCCCGCAGTTTCTGATGGCCTTTTGCGCCTCGGTTCTTGTCCTTGTCATGCACCGCGAGAACATGAAGCGGCTGCTCGACAAAACCGAGTCGCAGATTGATTTCGGCCAGTTTGGAAAAAAGAAACCGTCCCGGGGACCCGACCAGGCTCAGAGCGAGGAGGCCTGCATGCCTGCCCCTGACAAAAAGCAGACCATAAAAAACACGTCGAGGAAAAAACTCAAGAGAAGGAAGTAACAATACAGCGTCACAATCCCGCACATGCAAGGCAGTATGTGCGGGATTGTTTTGTTTTTGTGATACTTATTTATTAAAGTAGCCCAATCGGTACAGCAACTCGGCCGTAAGCACGCCGCCGCCGGCGGCGCCGCGCAGGGTGTTGTGCGAGAGCCCGACAAATTTGTAATCGAACAGGGCGTCCTCGCGCAGCCTGCCGGCGGCAATTCCCATGCCGCCGTAGAGCATGCGGTCAAGCGCGGTCTGCGGGCGGTTGTCCTCCTCAAAATACGTAATAAAGCGCGCAGGCGCGCCGGGCAGCCCCAGCTGTTGCGGTGGACCGCTGAAGGTATTCCAGGCCTCGATTATTTCGGCTTTCTCAGGCTTCCTGTCAAATTTTACATAAACGGCCGCCAGATGCCCGTCGCTCACCGGCACGCGGAAGCACTGGGCCGAGATCACCGGGGCGTCGGCCTTTACTATCCCGCCGTCTATTACGCTGCCCCAGATGCGCAGCGGCTCCTGTTCGCTTTTCTCTTCCTCGCCGCCGATATAGGGGTTTACGTTGTCATTCATCTCGGGGACGTCGGCCAGGGTCTTGCCGGCACCGGATACTGCCTGATATGTATTGACAACCAGAGAGGTCGGGCGGAATTTGAGCAGGGGGGTAATCATCGGCACATAGGACTGAATTGAGCAGTTTGGCTTTGTGACGATGAAGCCCCGCTTTGTCCCCAACCTTGCCTTTTGCGCCGGGATGACTTCAAGGTGGGCATGATTTATTTCGGGAATAAGCATCGGCACGTCGGGGGTCCAGCGGTTGGCCGAGTTATTGGATACCACCGGCAGTTCGGCCTTGGCATAGGCCTCCTCCAGCGCCTTTATTTCTTCTTTTTTCATGTCAACCGCGCAGAACACAAAATCGACAAGCGAGGCAACGCGCTCGATGTCCGAGGCGTCGACCACCGTCATGTCGGCGAAATCCGCGGGCATTGGCTGAGCCAGCTTCCAGCGGCCGGCGAGTGCTTCTTTATATGTTTTTCCCGCCGAGCGCGACGAGGCCGCTAAAAGGCTTACCTGAAAATAAGGGTGGTTGGTGAGCAGGGTGAGCAGTCTTTGCCCCACCATACCGGTAGCTCCGATTACTCCGGCTCTTAGTTTCCTCATGAAAAACCTCCGCAAAACAAACGATAAACAATAATATCACATCAGCGCGCTAAAATCAATAGTAATATCCTACAATTTATTGCGGCGAAATAAGCTCTTTGTATACGGCGTTTTTGGGCAGGCCCCGGTCGACCGCGGCCGCTTTTATGGCTTCCGTTTTGGTAAGTCCGGCGTCGAGATAATGCCCTACATGCTCGGCGACGCTCATCTTTTGCCAGAACCGGTCGCCGGCCCTGGCAGGCTCGGCCCCGGCCAGCACCAGCACGTATTCGCCGCGCGGCTCCTGACTGTTATAATACTCAAGAGCCCCCCCAAGTGTCGTCCGCATTATTTCCTCGTTGAGCTTGGTCAGCTCGCGGCAAACGGCTATCCTGCGCCCCTCTCCGAATGCCCGGGCAAGGTCTGCCAGAGTGGTCCTGAGTTTGTGCGGTGCCTCGTAGATTATCATTGTCCGGGTTTCACTCAAAAGGCTGTCAAGCCGCGCCCGGCGCTCGGCGCGGTTTGTCGGCAGGAATCCCTCAAAGCAAAAGCGCCCGGCGGGCAGACCCGAGACCGCCAGCGCGCAGATTGCAGCACTTGCGCCGGGAACTGGCACTACCCTGATGTTTTTCTCCCAGCAGAGTACAACAAGATCCTCGCCGGGGTCGCTTATGGCCGGAGTGCCCGCGTCGGTGACAAGCGCGCAGCTCTGGCCCGAGAGTATCCGCCCGGCTATCTGCTCGCCGCGCTCGCGCCTGTTGTGCTCAAAATATGAAATCAGCGGCTTTTTTATGCCGAAGTGCGAGAGCAGCCGCAGCGTAACCCGCGTGTCTTCTGCCGCGATGAAATCCACCTCCGAGAGCACCTTCAGCGCCCTCTCGGAAATGTCAGCCAGATTGCCTATCGGCGTGGCAACAAGGTAGAGCGTGTTTTTTTCAATACGGTTTTTTTCAGAAGGTGTATTCATTACCCCTGCCTTTCCTGCGGCACATTACACATTTCGTTTGAATATAATTAATATTGATACTATACATTAAGAGGTGCGTTATGGCGATTAAAATATACATAGATCAGGCACACAATCCGGTCAACCCGAATGCCGGGGCTGAGGCCTTCGGGCTGCGGGAGCAGGATTTGGTCTTCAGAATCGGGGTTGAGCTTGCCGAACTGCTCGCCGCCGATCCGAATTTTGAGGTGAGGCTCTCAAGGCCGACCCCCACAACCCAGCTCGGCACCTCGACCTCAACCAGCCTTCAGGCGCGGGTGACCGACGCCAACAGCTGGGGGGCCGATTACTTTATCAGCCTGCACGCAAACGCTTCGGTTATAAGCAGTGCCAGCGGGAGCGAGGCCTATGTGTATTCAAGTCAATCCGAGGCCTACCCCTTAGCCGGGCAGCTTTTATTGTGGCTCAATAGAACAACCGGGCTGCCGAATCGGGGGGTGTTCGTTCGTCCGGGGTTGTATGTGCTCCGACGGACCGCCATGCCGGCCGTGCTGCTTGAGTTGGGTTTTATTACTAACTTTAACGACATCAACCTGATGAACACCCGCCCCGACCTCTTTGCCCAGGGGATATATTACGGGCTGCTTGACTATTTCGGGCTTTTGCAGTGACAGCTCAATACATAACAGAATAACAGCCAATCACGCGGGCGGGAAACCGCCCCTTTTTATCAGCAGTCCGACGGCTGTCACCGCCGTTTTGATTGCCCTTTCGGTGTCATGGCTCTCGTCGGCGTGGCTGTCAAGCCCTGCTGCAGCCCGCTCCTGATTCCAGATGACATGAAAAACCGCGCCGGCACGAACTCCGAGCAGCGAGCCGACCGTAAAGAGGGTTGAGGCCTCCATCTCGCTGGCCAGCACCCTGAGCTTTTTCCATGCCTCCCACTTGGCGAGCAGTTCCCCGGCGACTGCCATTTTCCCGGGGCTGTGCTGGCCGTAAAACGAGTCCTTGCTCTGCACAATTCCGGTGTGGCTGGCATACCCCAGCTTATCCGCGGCCTCGCGGAGTGCGACAAGAACATCGGTATCGGGAACGGCAGGAAATTCAAGCGGGGCATACTCGCGGCTGGTCCCGTCCTGCCGCACCGCGCCCGAGGCAATAACTATGTCGCCGGGTCTTACACCCAGCACAATGCCGCCGCAGGTGCCGACCCTGATAAAGGTGTGCACGCCGCAGGCCGCAAGCTCCTCAACCGCAATAGCGGTCGAGGGTCCACCAATGCCGGTTGAGCAGACAAGAACCCGCTCGCCTGAAATCTTCCCGCGCCAGATGTTGAATTCGCGGTTTGAGCCTATGTGCTCGGGTTCCTCAAGATATGCGGCAATTTTTTCGCACCTGCCGGGGTCGCCGGGCAGTATCGCATACCCGCCCGCGTCATCCCGGCGTATTTTTATATGGAACTGAAGCTCCTCTGTCAGTGGCATCCGACACCTCCGCGAAAAAATAATAAAATCCGCCGACGCCGGGAATATTACTGATTGATATATAATAGCCGGCACAGGGCTTGTACGGTTGAATTGCAAGTATTATTATAACATAAAAAGAGATTAAAAATCAAGAAAAATACAGGAGACGAAAAGTTGGACAGAATAATTGAGCTTAACACGACGATTATCGCCGCAGCGTCGGCGGTCGGGAAAAAAGAGCATGAGGGCCCGCTCGGTAGTTACTTCGACCTTCACGACGAAAAGGACAAGTACGGCGCGCACAGTTGGGAGAAATGCGAGTCGACCATGCAGCGCGCCGCCATGAATATAGCGATAAAAAAATCCGGCATCAGGGAAAATGATATAGAAGCTATTTTTGACGGCGACCTCTTAAACCAGTGCACCGGCTCGTCATACGGTATGCTTGGGTACGAAATACCCTACATCGGGCTGTACGGCGCCTGCTCAACGGCGGCCGAGGGCATTATGCTGGCCTCGATTATGACCACGCACGGAGTTTTCAGATATGCCGCGGCGGTCACCTCCTCGCACTTCTGCTCGGCCGAGCGGCAGTACCGGACCCCGGTGGAGTACGGCAGTCAGCGCACCCCCACCGCCCAGTGGACGGTCACCGGCGCGGGCGCCTTCATAATCGGGCCGGGCGGGGGCGTGAGAGTGACCGGGGCGCTGCCCGGGATTGTCCGCGAGAAGGGCGTCAGGGACCCGAGCAACATGGGCGCGGCGATGGCTCCTGCCGCTGCCGAGACAATTTTGCGATATATAAACCTGCGCGGGGGTAAAATTGACGATGTTGAGCTTATTGTGACCGGCGACCTCGGACACGAGGGGTGCGAAATTCTGCGCGACCTGCTCGGCAAGGACAGGGCCGACATATGTGACAAGCTTGCCGACTGCGGTGTTATGATTTATGACACCGCCCGGCAGGATGTGCATAGCGGCGGCTCGGGCTGTGGCTGCTCGGCCGTAGTGCTGGCCTCTTATTTTTTGCCAAAGCTCGAGGCGCGCGAGCTGAAAAAAATAGTGTTTGTCGGCACCGGGGCGCTTATGAGCCCGCTGTCGCTGCAGCAGGGCGAGGGTATTCCGGCCATAGCGCACCTTGTCGAGCTTCAGTGCGCTGAATAAAGGGGCACAAATTAAGTTTTGCGTGAGGTAATACAAAGTGTTGATGGATTATGTCTGGGCCTTTGTCTTCGGCGGGCTGCTCTGCGTTGTCGCGCAGATTCTGATAGACAAGACCAAGCTGACGCCGGCCAGAATACTTGTGGGATATGTGGTTGCCGGGGTGATACTCGGCGCCCTGGGGCTGTATAAGCCCTTTGCCGAGTTTGCCGGCGCGGGAGCGACCACCCCGCTGACCGGGTTCGGCTATCTCATCTCAAAGGGAGTTTCCGAGGACGTCAGGGCCCGCGGGCTGATAGGAGCGCTCTCCGGCAGCTTCAGAGCCGCCGCTGTCGGCACTACCGCGGCGCTCTGCTTCGGCTTTTTGGCCTCGCTTGTTTTCAGAGCCAAGCCTAAAAGCTGAGGGTGCGCGCGGGGCGCTGCCCCGCACCCCGCACTCTGCTTCCATCAGCCCATCGGCTGACATGGGGAAGGTAGTACGGAGGTACCGGCGCGCCGGGTCGCTCCCTATAATCGTGAGGTGTAGCTGCGCCCAGCGCGCGGCGGCAAAGAGGAAGTGGGTTCTCAGGGCGGAAACCTTAGGTTTCCGCCTTTACGCTTTTCTTTGGTTCGTTTCTTTGTGCGTGCATAGAATGAATATAAAATCCGAAAGTATTAGTGTATCAAACAGCGTGGGATATTATTTAAGAAAAAAATAAAAGGCCGAAAACCGCAAACTCTATTTTTCGTTCTTGCCATCAAAGGCTTCAAACAACTTATCAAGCGCGCTTTTTTCAATCCTGCTGACATACGAGCGAGAAATTCCCATCGCCAGCGCCACCTCGCGCTGCGTGAACTGCCTTGAACCGTAAAGCCCGTAGCGCATTATAATTATCTGCTTTTCGCGCTCACTGAGCACGTTGTTGATAAAATAATACATCCGGTCGGTCTGCATTTTCCGGTCCACATCCTCGGCAACCGTGTCGTCGCAGCTGATAACGTCGATATAAGTCAGGGGGTTGCCATCGCGGTCAATATCAATAGTCTCGTTTATTGAGACCTCGTTCGCCAGCTTTTTTTGAGAGCGGAAGAACATCAGCACTTCGTTTTGAATACATTTGGCCGCGTAGGTGGCAAATTTTGTGGTCTTGTTCTGGTTATACGAGTCGACCGCCTTGACAAGCCCTATCGAGCCGACCGAAATCAGGTCGTCCTGGCATTTGCTGCCCGAATAGTATTTCCGGATGATATGCGCCACCAGCCGGAGGTTGTGAAGAATAAGCCGCTGCCGCGCCTCCTCGTCGCCGTTTTTCATACGGGAAAAATACTCGGACTCCTCCTCGGGAGAGAGCGGGGGCGGAAAGGATTGGGCGTTTCCGATACCGAGTATCAGATTAAAAAGGTGAGAGAGAACCGAGAAAAAATAGGTAAACACAGCCACTCACCTCCGCCGCAAAGGGTTATATTTACAATATATGTCCCGGTTGCATGTCCGATTAACCCCAGGGGATAATTTAGGGGGAGCATATATTGACAAGCAGCTTGAGGGATGGTAAAATTGAGTAGAAAAGCAATACAGGAGGGGACATGAATACTCTTTTCGGAAACGCAGCAGTCGGACAGTCGGGCGGGCCTACCGCCGCTATAAACGCAACCCTGGCCGGGGTAATCCGCGGATTTCGGGAAAACCTGCATGGCGGGTGCATAAAAACCCTCTATGGGATGAGAAACGGCGTCGAAGGGCTGCTTGAGGAGCGGTTGATAGACCTTGGTGGACTGTTATCTTCCGAGGACAGGCTGACAATGCTCGAGCACACACCGGCGGCGGCGCTCGGCTCCTGCCGCAAAAAGCTGCCCGACATAAAAAAAGACCCCGGGTTTTATGAGCGGCTGCTCGGAATTTTCAAGAAATATGATATAAGGTATTTCTTCTACATCGGTGGAAACGACTCGATGGACACGGTGGCCAAGCTTTCGGAGTACACCGGGTCCCACGAGTATGATATGCGCATAATCGGCATTCCCAAGACTATTGACAACGACCTGGTCGGCACCGACCATACCCCGGGCTTCGGCTCGGCCGCAAAATACATTGCGACAACCGTACAGGAGATTATCCGGGACTGCGCGGTGTATACCACCAAGGCGGTGACCATAGTTGAAATCATGGGTCGCGACGCGGGGTGGCTCACCGCCTCAGCCGCGCTCGGCCGCGCGGTCAACGGGGTGGGACCCGACCTGATATATCTGCCCGAGCGCCCTTTTTCGATGGAGAGGTTCTTTGAGGATTTGCGCCGGGCACACGAGAAGCACCCGGATGTGGTTGTGGCGGTCTCCGAGGGCATACGCTATGACGACGGCAGATATGTCTGCGAGGGGGCGAGCGGCCGGGGGGTCGACGTGTTCGGGCACAAGGCCCTCTCGGGTACCGGTAAGGTGCTTGAATTTGCGGTCAAGGATGAGCTGGGCTGCAAGGTAAGGTCAATAGAGCTTAACCTGCCGCAGAGGTGCGCGGCGCATATCGCCTCGGCTGCCGATATTGAGGAAGCAGTCTCTGTCGGCAGGGAAGCGGTGGCGGCGGCGGCGGGCGGCGTCACCCGGCAGATGATGACTATTGAGCGAGTATCTACAACCCCCTACAAATACAGAATCGGACATGCCGACGTGTCGGAAATTGCAAACAAGGTCAGGAAAGTAAACCCCGAGTTTATAAATGATGAGGGCAACAATGTCACCGACGCCTGCGTCGAGTACCTTTTGCCGCTGATAGTCGGCCAGACCCACCCGGTGTTTGACAGAGGCATTCCGGTGCACATAATAGTTTGAAAATAAAGACAAATTCGCACAAAAGGCGCGGGATGTGAGACCCGCGCCGCTTTATCTGCGATTTAGTTTTTCAGGAGGTTTTTGAAGATCCTTAAGGACTTTTTCCTCAAAAAAGTCCCTTAAGCGGGGCGCGGGGTAGCGCCCCGCGAGCCGTCCCGCGGGGGGCTGGGGCAGCGGCTCCGAAGTAAAGGCCGTGTTTTTATTCCGCGTTATCGAGTTTCTTGTATCTTATGTATTCGACGTTGTCGGGCGTACAGACATGCTCGCGCAGGAATCTGTAAATCTGGTCGCGCAGAATTTTCCGCGCCTTACGCGCCGGGAGGTCGGGATTCGGCCAATGGGGCTCGCTGACGTAAATTGACACCAGCGGTCGGCGGTTTTTATAAAATCTTCTCTCGCGGTATGTTACCGCAAAGGCCACTGCCGGCACACCGAATCTGACCGGGTAAATAAAGGAATCGTCCGAAAAATTCCTGACCCCGGTATAATAAGGCCATATATGTGCCTCGGGATAAATGGCAACAGGGTGCCCGTTTTTTATGTGCCTGCCGATAGCATTCATGAAATTCCGCGCGGCGCGAGGTGTATCGGGTAGGGGTATTGCCCCGAGCATCACCACAATATTGCGCAGCCCGGGAATTGACACCGCGTCGGGGGAGGTGACTACATAGCACCTTTTCGGGAAGGTAAGTATGGTCGGCGCAAAGGCATCGTGGACCGAGAGGGTGTGATTCCCGTAGAGAAAGTAACCGCCTCGCAGCTTTCGCAGTGCCCGCCGGTTATGGATTCTCACACCGTATATCAGGCGGCAGGTGGCAATCGCCACAGGGGTGGCAATAACCCGGTAGAGCAGCACGCAGAGCATCCGCCACAAAAAGTTCCGCCTGATAAAGACGTAATTGTCCCCGATTCTCCCGGCCCGAATGGAGGTGCCGGCAAAATCATCGCTCAACTCGTCCTTGTAATAAATGACCTTCTTAGGCTTCATGTCTTTTCTGCACTATGTTAATTATCATTTTTTCCATTTCGTTCATGCAGGTATCGCGGTCAAATCGCTTGGTGTAGCCGAGATAGCGCTGGCTGCACCTCTCCCTTTCTTCGGGGTGGTCGAGCCAGTAATCGATTTTTCTGGCGAGGTCGGCCGGGTCGTTGCAGTTGAAGAGGTTGCGCTCGTCGAGCGCGAAGTGCCGCGTTGCGCTGCGTCTGGAATTTGAGATAACCGGCACCAGCCCGCATTTAATGGCCTCAAGGCAGGCAATAGCCTCAATCTCGATTTCGGCCGGGTGAACATACAGGTCGGAGTAATTTATTATTTCAACAAGTTCGGCGCGCGGGTGAAAACCAAAAACCGGCTGGTTTTTCAGCTTTTTTTTGCTGTATTTCTCAAGCTTTTCGCGCAGCGGGCCGTCCCCGGCAAAGATAAGCTGAATTTTGTCGGTGTATTTTGACCGCGCGACAGCCTTTATCAGCACCCGGTGGGACTTTTCGCGGCTGTATCTGCCGGTGTAAAGGATGACATATTTGTTCTTGAACTCTTCGGGTTTCTCGCGCCGGCGCCTGACAAACTCTCGCCCCACGCCGTTTGAGATAACCCGGCAGGGCAGCGACCGCTTGGTCTCGCTCTCGAAAACCGAGCGTATGAACTGCGAGGGGTAATGAATGCAGTCGACCCTGCGGAAAAGACTGTAATAAAAAATCTGATAGATAAGCTTGTTTACCGGCAGCACATTCATCATGAAGATATGGTTTGTGAAATTCTCGGCCTGGCAATGAAATCCGGCCGTAACCGGAATGCCCCGTTTCCTCGCTTCCCGTGCCGCGGCGCAGCAAAGGAAGAAGGGGGTCATGACATGCAGCGCGTCGACGCCGTCAAGCGCGCGGAGCAGGGTTTTCTTGTCTTTTTTGGACAACACCACCCCGTTTTTCTCGACGTATCTGTTCAGCGGTCCGAGGTTTATCGGAGCGGTAACATAATAATTCTCCATGCCGGCCAAAACCCGGTCGGGGCAAAGGACACGCACCTCATGCCCCTTTTCGCGGAGCGAGGCAATAAGGTTTGCCGCCGCTATTGCCGTGCCGTTGTTATCCTTGAGCGGGACATCACATGCAACGACGATAATCATGTCACGGGTCCTCTCTTTTATTGCTGTTATCGCAGAGTCATACGCATCTGCTCGCCAAATTGACATGTGTTTGCTCAAATGATACCATATTTTCGGAGCAAATTCAAGTGTTTTCCGGACTGATGGCAGGCTCTGCCTGTCGCTTGGGGCGCTCAACTGCCGGTTGATATATCGGGACAACTGAAAGTTGAATTTTTTGCCCTAAAATCTCTATTTGAGCAAACTCTTATGCAAAAAATAAACAAAGCGGTTATTGTAATCCTGCTCACGGCATGTTACAATACAGGCACAGGATATGGAAAGAGGGAGATTCAGACATGGCAAATCTGAGCGAATTCGGGAGAATTGTCGCCGAGACGAGAAAAAGCAGGGGAATGACCCAGGACGAGCTGGCAGCCGCGCTGCAGATTACGCCGCAGGCGGTGTCAAAATGGGAGAACGGGGTGGGCCGGCTCGGGAGACGTAGAGCTCGGCAAGGGCAGCATTGACCGGCTAAAGGCTTCGATTTCAGGCTCGGGCGACCTTGACGCCAGGAAGCTGACGGTGCGCGAGGCCGAATTTGAGGTCCGCGGCTCGGCCGGCATCACTGTAGGCAGGATTATTGAAAAATCGGTCGAGAAAATATCAAAGGGCGCGAGCCTTAAAGTTCTCAAGAGAGGATAGGCAAACAACAAACAATATAAAATAATCACCCGGGAAGTGACCCGGGTGATTTTTTATGTTTTTTGTTAATAGTTGAGGTAAGAAATCCTATTATCCGACTTCGTCAATTTCGTCAAGCCACCTCTGATCGTCGTCCACCCGCTGGGCAAATATCCTTGAGGCGTCCCTGTCTTCTTTTGCCTGATGGTATTTGAAGAGCATAAAGTCTTCCTGCCCGGGGGCTTGACCCAGAATTTCGATTTTCCCGGTTTTATGCGACATGCAGTACCTGAAGGCCTTAGCCTGTCCGTTCATCTTTGATTTGGCCTCGTCAACAATCTTTACACCCTTTTTCAGCGGCAGCTGGAATTGATTTTTCACTCCCCTTGCCGGCCGGCACTGGAATACATAATAGGGGTGTACGGCCTGCATGGTCAGCTCTCCAAAGAGCAGAGCGAGTGTGTCGGGGTTGTCGTTGACGCCCCGGAGCAGCACGGTCTGATTTCTGATAGAGCACCCCACCTCATGTAGTGCCCTTATTGCGGCGACTGACTCGGGGGTCAGCTCGCGCGGGTGGTTGAACTGGGTGATTATATAGATTTTCTTTTGTTTGCCGTATTTCTCAAGTATCGAGAGCAGCCCATGGTCATCGGTGATTCTCTGGGGCAAAACGACCGGCATCCTTGTGCCGAACCTGATGAAATCAAGGTTTTTCAGCGGGACCAGGTATTTCAGATATTTCTCAATTGTCGCGTTCTCGTTCATAAAAGCGTCGCCGCCCGATATAAGCACATTGTTTATCTCCCTGTGGGATTTTATATATTCGGCCATGGCAGGCAGGTATTTTGCCACCTCATCGCCGCCCCCTCCCACCATACGCTTGCGAAAGCAGTGCCGGCAGTACATGGCGCAGCGGTCTGTCGACAAAATCAGGGCGGTTTGCCTGTACTTGTGCTGCATTCCGGTGATAACCGTATTCTGATATTCACCGCTGGTATCGGGCTCTCCGCCCTCGGTAAATTCGTTGACGTCGGGAATTGCCATTCTGAAGATAGGGCCGTCTTTTTCGTCGGCATAAATCAGAGAAAAATAGTAAGGAGTAACGCACATCGGATACCTTTTTATAATATCCGCCATCTTTGACTTTTCAGCCTCGGTTAGCCGCATTACTTTACTGATGTCCTCCACGCTCCGATAACTCTGGGCAAGTGCTTCTTTCCATGTAAGGTGTTTTCTCTGCTCCATCAATTTCCTCCTTTTTTTCGTGTTGACCGGCACCAAAATTGCCGGAGTAGGCTTCTATTAACAAATATTATATCATAACAATAAACAAATGTCAAGATATGTAAAGACCCAGGCCGGCTTTCCGGGCTGTATGTGCAATATTTGAGGAGTTATAAAACTCATTTATGCCACTTTTGTGCAAATGAGAAAATTTGCAAAAATACTTGACAAAGAAGTTAGCGTGTGCTAACATACGAGTAGTTAGCAATGACTAACAATGCGGGGAGGAAAGCATATGACGCTTGACAAACTGCCGCCCGGGGAAAGTGGTATTATTGAGTATGTCGGGGGGTGCGGGGCGCTCCGGCACCGGCTAATTGATATGGGACTCATTCCAGGAACAAAGGTAACCGTCAGAAAAAGGGCGCCGCTCGGCGACCCTATTGAGATATGTGTCCGCGGGTACTTTTTAACTCTGCGGCTCGAGGATGCCGCGTGCATTGGGATTGCTTCTGGAGGAAACGAGAATGATATTTGCGCTGGCCGGCAACCAGAACAGCGGAAAAACCACGCTTTTCAACATGCTTACCAGGGGAAACCAGCGTGTGGGGAACTTCCCGGGAGTGACTGTCGAGCAAAAAAGCGGCGAAATCAAATACGCAAAAGGAAACACGGTAGTTGACCTGCCCGGGATTTATTCGATAAATCCCTATTCGTCCGAGGAAGTGGTAACCCGGGATTTCCTGCTCAACGGAAAGCCCGACGGGATTATAAACATAGTAGACGCCACCAACATAGAGAGGAATCTGTATCTCACACTTCAGCTCCTTGAGCTTAACATCCCGACTATCATCGCGCTCAACATGATGGACGAGGTGCGGGCCAGCGGGGGAACGGTCGACACCAGGCGGCTCTCCGAGCTTATCGGCGTGCCGGTTGTGCCAATATCGGCGGCCAAAAAAGAGGGTATTGCCGAGCTGGTGAGCACCGCAGTACAGACCGCCGAAAACAGGATGCGCCCGAAAATTCGGGATTTCTGCCCCGAGGGGCCGGTCCACCGCTGCATACATGCGGTGTCCCACATGGTGGAGGACCACGCAGAGAAACTCGGCCTGCCGCCGAGATATGCCGCAACCCGACTCATTGAGGGGGACGACAACGGCAGATTCGCCGAGAGTCTGGGGCTGAGCAGAAACGAAGTTGAGATGATTGAGCACTCGGTTCTGGAGATGGAGACCGAGCGCGGGCTTGACCGCTGGGCGGCTATGGCCGACATGCGCTATGCCTTTATCGAGAAGGTCTGCAAAAAGACGGTCAAGAAGACCGGCCAGACCCGCGAGCGGCAGCGCAGCATAAAGATTGATACCGTGCTCACCGGCAAATATACTGCCCTGCCGATATTCTTCGGCGTGATGCTGCTGATATTCTGGCTGACCTTCGGGGTTATCGGCACACCGCTCTCAGACCTTTTCCTCCTGGGAATCGATTCACTGTCGGGGCTGATCGACGACGCGCTTACCAAAACCGGCGTCGACCCGGCTATACATAGCCTTGTAATCGACGGTATTTTTTCCGGCATCGGCAGCGTGCTCTCGTTTCTGCCTATTATTATCGTGTTGTTTTTCTTCCTGTCGATACTTGAGGACACCGGATATATGGCGCGGGTTGCCTTTGTCGTGGACAGATTGCTCCGCCGCATAGGCCTGTCAGGCCGGAGCTTCGTGCCGATGATAATAGGGTTCGGCTGCTCTGTCCCAGCTATAATGGCGACGCGGACCCTGGCCAGCGAGCGCGACCGCAAGCTTACGATAATTCTCACCCCGTTTATGAGCTGTTCGGCCAAAATCCCTATTTACGCGGTCTTCTGTGCGGCTTTTTTCCCGAAGTATGCGGTCTATGTGATGATTGCCCTCTACCTCCTCGGGATTCTGACCGGGATACTTGTCGCGCTGATTCTAAACAAAACCGCCTTTCGCGGCAAGCCTGTTCCCTTTGTGATGGAGCTGCCCGACTATCGCCTGCCCTCGCCCCGGAGTGTTTTGCTGCTGTTGTGGGAGAAGGCGCGGGATTTTCTGCAAAGGGCGTTTACAGTCATTTTTGTTGCGACGGTTGTTATTTGGTTCCTCGGGTCATTTGATACCGGTATGAATTTCGTGACCGACAGCTCCGAGAGCCTTCTGGCGGCGGCAGGCAGGCTGATTGCCCCGATTTTCAGGCCTCTGGGATTCGGGGATTGGAAGGCGGCTACCGCGCTTGTGGCCGGTTTTTCTGCCAAGGAGGCGGTGGTGAGCACCCTGGGAGTGCTCTCGGGCGTCGGGGTCGCTGAGCTTTATGTGGCGCTGCCGGCTATGTTCTCAACTCTCTCGGCCATGAGCTTTCTGGTTTTTACCCTGCTTTACACTCCCTGCATTGCGGCGACCGCCACTATCCGGCGCGAACTCGGCTCGGGTGTGAAAACCTTAGCGGTTGTTTTGGGACAGTGTGTTGTCGCGTGGATTATGTCCTTTGCGGTCTTCTCGGTAGGTTCGCTGTTTATATAGAAAATATCAAGGAAAGGCAGGTGCCCCATATGTTTTGGCTTGATTACCTGATAATTGCCGCGGTGGCGCTCGCTATCTGCGGCGCCCTTCTGTGGCTGCGGCAGAGAAAGAAAAAAGGCGCCTGCTGCTCGGGCTGCCCGATGAGCACTGCATGTGCAGGTTACTCAAAAACCCGAAAATCACAAAAACAATTTTGTGCGCACAAAGAAAAGAAATGAACAAGAGAATAAAAAGTTTTTAGCAAGGCAAATGGCGAGGGAAACTCTTTGGGGGAAAATAGTAAAAACATAGCAGCGCGGGCACACAACCCGCGCTGCAATCGCTTGCAATAATTATGAAATTATGTTAGTATTAGTAGTAGTATTTTATTAAACTGTGATTTGGTATTATAAACCGGCAGGGAAGTATGTAAATTAAAAAGGTGCGTGCCGCAGCCCCCGGCTTATTTGACGGTCATATCAAAATGCCGGCTGCAGCGCGGACAGGTGACGCCGTGAAAGCCGGGGCGCCTCGGGAGCCGGAGCATGGCGCGGCAGTGCGGACACCTGTGGTAGACATGGGTTTTCCGGTCGCGCCATCTGTTCCGGCACAAAATGAGTGAGTTGCGCGCTTCTCTGAATAACCTCATCGCAGAATACTCCTTAGTGAGGGTCAGATTATTGTCTCTGTTTCAAAGGCTCTCCAGGGGATATTTACCGGCTCGCCACACCGGATTATAGCGTCGACATGCAGTATAAGCGGAAAATCCGATTCGGCCGCGCGCCCGGCGGCAATCAGCTCGCGCACCGCCGTGGTGGTCCTGCGGGCGATGACCACCGATTCAAGCGTGATGCCGGCCAGCTTTTTCATGGCCTCGTCAAAGGGCAGGCCGCTGCCGAGCAGAATTCCGATTTTGCGCGTGCGCCCGCCGAACACCGTGACATAAAGGTCTCCGGCGCCGAGCATTATGTTATCCGGCCGCCCGCCGCAGAGATCAAGCAGACGTGACATTTCGCGCACCGACTGGCCGAAAAGCGCGGCCTGCGAGTTGTAGTGTTCAAATTCGCGCCCCTGGCGCCGGTATGACAGGCCGATAGCCAGGCAGACGCCCAGCGCGTAGGCATTTTTCAACGCCACCGCGCACTCGACCCCGCGCACGTCGGTTGACAGGCTGATGTGGTAAAAGTCGGTCTCAAAAAGCGATTTAATCCAGCGAAGGGTGGATATGTCCCGACCGCAGAAGGTGACCACCGTCGGGTCGCGGTCGGCCAGCTCGTAGCTGGTGCAGGGGCCGCCTATGGCATTGAAGGAAATTTTCTTTTTTGTCGACGCTTCAAACACCTCAGGATATGATATGAGCCGACCCTCCCCGATATTCATCATTCCCTTGGTAACCGAGAGGACCGGGAGCGATTCGGGGATTTTCGGGATAATATTTTCGATAAACCAGTCAAGTCCGAAGCTTGAGACGCCGCAGACAAGCAGGTCGGCGCCGGCCAGCGCACTGTCAAGCTCCTCGATTTGGTAATAGCTTATCTCGTCGGGCAGCCTTCGCTTCAGTGTCAGGTGTTCTCCGGTTGCCCGGGCGTGCTCGATTATTTCGCGGTCGAGTGGGGTGCCGACAATGCGGACGGTGTGGCGGTTGGCTCTTGCCGGGACCGACATGGCCGAGCCCATCATTCCGGCGCCTACTATTGTGATTGTTGACATGTCAGACTCCTTTTTGGGTGGTGATATTTATGGATGATATTAACGGCAAAGAAGAAAAATATACCGGTGAGGTCGGGCCCGACGGCCTGCCGCACGGGCGCGGGACAATAGACTTTGGCGACGGCAGGCGCTACTCCGGCACCATCGACGGCGCTAGCCAGACCGGAAGGGGGGTGTACTACTATCCCGACGGCTCAAGATTTATCGGGGGATTTACCGTTAATACAGAGTACCCGGCCTGGCGGTTTGTTTATCCCGACGGACGGGAGGTTGCGGGGTTTGTCAGTCGTTTTCCGGCCGGCGACGAAGAAGTGGGGCGCGGGGAATTTAACGAAATCGACGCCCTCTGCGCCGAAATTACCAGAGCCGCAAAGGCGCTTGGCCTTTTGGTCGAGTACAACGCCCGGACCATACTAGCCGACGCACTCTGCCGCCGGGGGGAAGGGGATGTTGAAGCCGCAGTCAGGGCTGCGGCCATTGGTTGCTCGGATATGCTTACGGTGCCATTCGTGATACGCTATATTTATGGCTGAGCTGCCGCACTTTTCTTGCCCTGAATATTATAATACAAAAACCGGGTTTTTTCAATGCAAAAATTCAAAGCCGACATAAAAAATGCGCTGCATTGTTTATTATTCTTACCCTGAGTATATCTCACGCCATTTGCCATGCTGAAAACCCTGGCGATACACTGCTGCAACGCGCCGCCGCGCCGTTATTTAGGGGAGGATATTATCATCCCGCCGTTTCCCCCCAAGTCATCAGGTGTACTGATGGCAGAAAGCGCGGGATGTGGGGCCCGCGCTGTTTGACTTGCGATTTAGTTTTCAGGAGGTTTTTGAAGATTCTTAAGGGACTTTTTCCTCAAAAAAGTCCCTTAAGCGGGGTGCGGGGCAGCGCCCCGCTCGTTTCCCAAAGACAGCCGGAAAACTGATGGCAGCGAGCGCGGGATGTGGGGCGAAGCCCCACAAGCGTTCCTGCTGGGCGTGGGGCAGAGCTTCCGCTCTTTTTATCATTTCCCCACTGCCGCGCCGATAAGGTGTACCAGGTCTATGTCGTGGGCGGGGTTCACATACACAAGTGAGCTGACACCAGAGAGTTTTTCTCTTAGGGTGTCGCCGAAGAGCGGGAATGATTTTGAAATCTGCCCGCCGAGCAGCAGGGCTTCTATCCGGCATTCATAGAGTATAGGCGCGATTATCTCGGCAAGCGAGGCCGCCATCTCATTATAGACTGATATGGCAAGCTCGTCGCCGGCCTCGGCGCGGTCACCTACTTCCTTTGCCGCCCGAGCCGGGGAGCCGGCGCGGGCGTTGTAAGCGGCGACAATTCCGCGGGCCGAGACCACGTCCTCGGCTGTGCCGCCGCGGTAGGGCAGCGAATAAATGCTGTAGAGCGGCCCGCCGGTTTTGTTTATGAGCACCTCGCCGTCTATCATGAGCGCAAAGCCGAGCCCGGTACCGATCATCACGCCGGAAAAGCGGCTGTAGCCATCAAACCCCGCGGTAGCTCCCTGAATAAAGGCAGTTGAGTCGTGCATAAAGCGGACCGGCAGGTTGCCCAGCGGCGCGCGTATGACCGGGGCCAGTGGTTTGTCTTTTATTGCCTGGTATTTGTGGGTCATCCGACTGATACCCATATTATAGTCGAAGGGGCCGGGAGTATCGACGCTGACCTCTGTGATGAGCAGTCCGTTCATCATGGCAAAATTCCGCACCCGGCCCAGTAGAGAAAAGAAAGCCTGATGAATCACCTCAAAGCTGCCGTTTGAGTTGACCGGTTGGCTGTCGAGCGAACCTGATATAAGCATTGGCCCGTCAAAAAGGCCGCATTTAAGGGATGTGCCTCCAATGTCGAGAGCAAGAATACATTTTTTCATATGGTTTGTGATTGCCTTGGTCAGAATTTTATCGTTTCAGCATGGTTTTGTGCAGGACTATGCGGGTTCCCGGCCTGCCGTTTATCAGCTCGTACTCACCGAATGTGGCCGGGACGACTATGACATCAAGATAATTCATGTCGTATTTGAGCGACGGGTCACGGCGTGAGCGCACGGTTACACGCTCGCCGTCAACCAAGGTGAGCACATGGAAGTCGCCGTTTGTATTATCGGTCATATATTCGCCGAAACGGAGATTTCTGAGCGAGAAATAAAGCTGGTCGCACTCGCCGACCACTATTTCCTCCCAGTCCTCGCCCGAGCGCAGGGTCCGGCGGCGGCCGTTGACAAGGTTGGCCCTCACATAATCCTCTCTCATCGCGCGATTGAGGTTGATTGAGCCGTAGTAGCTGTGTATCGGCCGGGGCTTGCCGTCAAGGTCGGAACGCAGGTAGTCGTACATTTTATAGGTGTAGGAGCCGACGGTCAACGAGCCGATTTCAAGGATTACCTGGTTCTGTCCCGAGGCATGTATTGTTCCTGCGGGTATCATAACCTGGGTGCCTGGCGTTGAGGCTATGCTGTGGACATATTTTTTGTAGTCGACCGGCGTGTGTTCGGTCTCGCTCTTCTTTATTTCGGTGAGAAACTCGTCAATATCCGCATCATTATAAAATCCGAGGTATGTGCGCGCGCCCTGTCCGGTGACGATGATGTAGTAGGATTCGTCCTGACGGCCGAGCTCGTTGTGGTTCCTTTTGAGGTATTCCTCGCCGGGGTGCAGCTGTATTGACATATTCCCGCTCGAATGGAAGGTGTCGTCGTAATTGAAGCGTATGGGGAAGTAGCCGCCGAACTCGCGCAGGCAGCGCCCGCCCATGAGCTTCCCGCCGTTTGAGGCGACAAGGGCATAGAAGGGGAACTCATAAGTCCTGCCGTCGACCTCTATCACGGTGCTGACCTCCATGGGGATGAGGTCGAAAACCCAGGCGCAGTTTTTCATGGTCTCGGGCAGGTTGCGGTATTTCATCATGTAATAGCCGCCCCAGACACCCTCAAGATATACCGGACGCTGGCGCAGCGGATAGTCGAGCGCCCGGTCAAGCAGGGCGTGGAGCAGGTCACCCGGCAGCATTTGCAGCTCGGCCGGCCTGTCGGCGGCAATATAGTAATCAAGCTCCCTTGCGGCGAGCAGCCTGTTGCGCAGCGAGAAGGAAAGCTCAAAATCGACGTAATAGCAGCGGCGCATTGTCGCCTTGTAGGGCAGGTCCTCGTCCGAGCCGAAGTTGCGGTATCCGCCGGCCCTGATATTGAGCACCGCGCGCTTTGGGGTTATGTCGGCGAAAATCTTTACGGTTGCATAAGGGCGGAGGGCGTCGCAGAGCGCGCCGTTGCCGTAAAGTAAAATAATCCCCTTGTTGTTCTCGAGTTTTCTTTGCAGTGCTCTGAGCTTGGCCTCGTCAAATAACCCCTCATACCCGCCCCCGAAAATTTTGCCGTAGAGCAGCACCGGGTCCTCATCCCTGTTCTCGGGCAGGTAGTCGGCAAACAGAGCCTTAAGCTCGCCCGGCGTCTTGTAAATTGAAGCTACGTTTATGTGCTCAGTCTCTCCTCCGAATAGCGACATGATGCGGGCGAAGGGGGCTGTGGCATAGCCGTCAATGGCAACTACCGCGGGAGCCCCGGCGGTCAGCTTGGAGAACTCGACAGCAACCTGGGTGTTGCCATGGGCTACCCTTGAGAGGTCTATGCCGCCGCTCGCAATATGGTTTACTGCATTCGGGTCGTCATAGGGATAGGGGTTGAACATGAAACTCATTTGGCTGTTCTCCTAAAAGTAAAAGAATTATGAATCTGTGCGGGGAACGCTTGGGAGGAACTTCTTGAAAGAAGTTCCTCCCAAACCCACTTCAAGAACTTTTCAATCAATTATTTTTCTCTGCAAATCAAGCAGCAGGTTCCGCATCCCGCGTATTTGCGCCTTTAGTCGGTTGGCTGACTTGGGGCGGGGACGCGGGGGAGCGGCGGGCAGATAATACATGCCCCTGCTTAGTCAACCCTGACAAACAAAAACCCGCACATCATCGCCAGCGCTTCCAGCTCGTCAAGGTGATTTCCGGGGGTAATCGCATGGTGCTGTGTGACGCCGTTTGCGCAGATTTTAGAGAAAAGCTCCTCGGGCGAGTATTTTCTGTGTCTGAACTCGGCGTGCGAATAGCTTGCCAGATAGTGCCGGGTCGGCAGGCAGTCTACGACGCAGGCGACCATCTGCATCCTGCCGTCCTTCTCGGACATGTGCAGCATGGTCTTCTCGCCCTCGGGGAAGACATACCATGCAAAGGGAGCCCCGGCATGCTTCCAGGGGCTCTTGGCAAACCGCTCGTCGCGCGCGATTATGGTGTTCTCGGGCCTGCCGTGGTAATTATTAGGCCCGGCGTGCCCGCCGACAAAGAGCCCGCGGGCGTGGTCGATATAAAAGGGCTCGATGAAGTTGGCAGTCTCGCCCGAGAGAATCTGCAGGATGTATGTCGCCAGTCCCCCGCCGATGTCTCCCTCGGGCACGGTTACCATGGTCTCGGCCGGGTCGGTAGGCGTAAATCCCGGGCGTAGGCCGACATTCTCAAAGAGCACCGTGTCTATGTCGTTGAGCACCAAAAGGTCGGTGCCGGCCCGCTTTGCAATACGCTCCATCGCGTATGTGGCCTTGACCGAAGCATGGAACTTTACCGGGTCGACATTCGGCATTACCCTGTATTTTGATTTCAGGTTTGCAATGATGCCGTCCACAATCCTATCGTCGATTGAGGCTATCTCGTTGACCAGCTCCATGACCGACAAAAAATGCAGTTCAGGGCCGATTTTCATAAAGACGTTGTAGGGGTCGACATAGGTAGCCCACATCGCCTCGTTGTATGAGGCGAGCAGTGAGACGCGGGAAGCGCGCAAAATCGAGCGCGCCTTCGCGGCAGTAGCAAACACCCGCACCCGAGCAGCGACTTGTTCAAGCGTGCCGACGCAGATATCGCTCATCGGACGATTGAAACGTCTAAAGGAGCCCGAGGCCACCTGAAATCCGACCAGCGCCCCCGCCGAGAGGAAGTCTACAAACTGGTCCTCGTCGTTTGTGTCGGTAATCGAGAGCGAATCGCGCACTACCGACGCCAGCATCAGCGGCAGCTCGGGCAGCTCGCGCAGAAAGCGAATCCAGGCGAAGTCCTCGGCCCATGACAGGAAGATGGCGACCGCGCAGTCTACTTTGTCGTTGTAAAAGCTGCGCGCCGCGGCTTCGGCCTCCTCGCGCTCGTATACTATGCCCGGGAAGACCACCTCCGAAAACTCCGAGAAGCGCTCAACAAAGCTGTCGGCCTCGGCTGTCTTTCTGACCTCATAGGCGCCCCTCTCGGTGCCGGCGCCCAGGGGTCTGAAGCGCTTGGCACCGATTAATATAAGCCCTATTTTAGGTTTTCTTTTTAGATTCATATCCCAAAATCTCCGTTTTTTTGCTGACCAAAACCCTACCACTTCAGCTTCCGAGTTTTCTTGCCGAGCCAGACCCCGGCGGTCCGGTCAAGGCTGGGCTTGTATTTTACCGTGCTTTTACCGCTCGCCGAGCGGCAGCAGATTAATGCTGTCTTTAATAAAAAGACAGCACTGTTTCAAGCCTCTTTCTCCTTTGTGTTGTACTCCAATTAAGTTTACTATAAAATCAGCCTCAAGTCAACCGGATATTGACAAATATTTACGGGCAAACCTGCGGGCAGCGAAAACATTTACGCGACTGCCCGCCTTTGTATTGACCTTTATTTGCAGATGTGATAGAATCGTGACAGGATTATAGGGCAGAGAGAGGGGAGACCGATGGAACGCTTGATATTTTGCGGGAGTGTGGTTCCCAAGGATCCGAAGGAAATAAAGTTCTCAAGGCTCGGAATCGGTTTTGAGAAGCTCGACCGAGGCGTGTTTGACCCCGAGCGGGCCTATGATAAGCTGGCGAAAATCGGGGTCAAGTGGGTGCGGGTGCAGTCGGGCTGGCAGCGGACCGAGCGCGAGCGCGGGAAGTACGATTTTGGCTGGCTTGACGCCATTGTCGACCGCCTGCGCTCGGACGGCATGACGCCCTGGATGAATATTGTCTACGGCAACAGCCTTTACGACGAGCGCGCCGCGGATGTCTTCGGCGCGGTGGGCTGCCCGCCGATATTTTCCAAGGAGGCGCATTCAGCGTGGCTGGCCTATGTCAGGGCGCTCACCGCGCATTTTTGCGGGCGGGTGGAGTATTACGAAATCTGGAACGAGCCCGACGGCAAAAGCTGCTGGAAGCATGGACCCAACCCGCAGGAATACGGGAGGTTTGCGCTTGAGACCGCGCGGGCGATAAAGGAGGGTGACCCGGAGGCAAAGGCTGTCGGCGGGGCGCTCTGCTATGCCAACATACATTTCCTTGAGGCTGCGGCCGAGGCCGGGTTCTTTGATGAGATAGACGCGGTTTCCTACCATTGCTATACCCCGTTTGATAAGGCTATGCGCGACCACTGCCTGGCCATAACCGCGCTGGCAAGGCTGTATAAGCCCGGCATCGAGATAATACAGGGAGAGTCGGGCACTCAGTCAAGAAGTGGGGGTAACGGGGCATTAAAGCGCGGCGCCTGGAGCGAGAGGAAGCAGGCCAAATACATGGTGCGACATCTAATATCCGACCTGCTTTGCGGGGTGAAGTTCGCCTCATATTTTTCCTGCATGGACATGATTGAGGCGCTGCGTGGGCTGAGTTCCGACAAATCTACCTATCAGGATTACGGATATTTCGGGGTCCTCTCGGCCCGGTTTGACGAAGATGGCTTTGCCATTGGCGAATACAAGCCCAAGCCGTCCTACAGGACACTTCAGACCCTGGCCTCGGTGTTTGCCGGGGAGTGGCAGGTCGTACCCCTGCCGGTGCTGCCGAGACCTGATAAATCTGATAGAATATTCGGAAGCGATGTCAACGACTTTGCGGTTCAGTCGGGCGGCTTTGAGCGGCCCGACGGCTCGCGGGCCTATGTGTACTGGTACGCCGCCGACCTTATGACCACCGAATATGAGGGCACGGTTTCGCTGCAGGTTGCGGGCATGCCGGGAGAGGTCAGGCTGATTGATCTTTTCGACGGGAGCATTTACAGGCTGCCCGAGAGTATCTGCGAGAGGCTTGGCGGCAACCGGATGACCCTGCACAACCTGCCGATACGCGATTACCCGATGCTGCTGACGTTCGGGGATTTTTACAGTGAACGTGAACAGGCTTGATTGACAAAAAAACACCAATAACAAAAAGAGCAAGTGCAAAAAGCGCCTGCTCTTTTGCTTTTAGTGCAACTTACGCCAAAAGCTGACAAAATTCAAGCCTGCGGCATAATATTATACTAAGCCGCATTATGCGGCATTGAGAAACATAATAAAGACCGAGGAGAAGATGTATGAGTTATATGGAAATAGACTACAGAACCCCGCGCGAGCGGATTGATGAAACCCTGCTCAGGCGGGTTCTGGATGAGGACAGGGACGGGCAGTTCAGTCGCTGGGCATACGACAAGCCGGCAGAGGGTAACGAGCGCGACGGCGGCTGCGCTTCGGGCAGAAAATACTGCCTGAATATGCCGCCCGATAAGAAGGATGTCGCGGGAGAAAGTCATACCTGGGGACTTTGCGATTTCCCGCTGGCAATGGTTTATGTCCCGCTGCAGGTCTGGCGCGGGCTGTATGACCCTGTGACCGGACATGACCGTGGGACCATATTCCGCGAGCTCGACAAGCCGCTTGAGGTCTTTGGCGGGAGAGGAGGGTTCTGCCGTGGATAATTACGGTTGCGGGAAGTGCCGCACCAACTGTCATGAGCTGAAGAAAAAGCTCGCGGCAATTGAGTTTGCAATTTATGAGACGGTGCTCTATCTTGACGCCTACCCCGACTCGGCCCCGGCGCTTGAGTATTATCACAAGCTCCGCGAGCAGCGCGAGATGCTGCTGCACGAGTACGAGAGCAAGTGCGGGCCCATGACGATGTACGGCAACAAAAGCGGTGGCTCATGGCAGTGGATTTCAAGGCCCTGGCCGTGGGAATACGACGCCAACTGACCGTGAAAGAGAGGTAATACTATGTGGATTTATGAGAAAAAGCTCCAGTACCCGGTAAAGATAAAAAACCCCAACCCGAAGCTTGCTACAATCATAATCACGCAGCTCGGAGGTCCGGATGGGGAATTGGCCGCTTCAATGAGGTATCTTAACCAGAGATACTCGATGCCGTATAAGGAGGTTATCGGGATACTGACCGATGTGGGGACCGAGGAGCTTGCGCACCTTGAAATGGTGGCGGCAATCGTATATCAGCTTACCAGAAACCTCAGTGAGGAGCAGATTATGTCGAGCCCCTTTGCCAATTACTTTGTTGACCACACCACCGGCGTTTACACCCAGTCGGCCGCCGGCGTGCCGTTTGACGCCAAGTATTTCGCGGTTAAGGGTGACGCGATAACAGACCTGAACGAGGATTTGGCAGCCGAACAGAAGGCGAGGACGACATACGACAACATCCTGCGGCTTGCTGATGACCCCGACGTGCGCGAGCCGATAAAATTTTTGCGCGAGCGGGAGGTCGTTCACTACCAGAGGTTTGGCGACGCTCTGCGCATAGCACAGGATAAGCTTGACGCAAGAAACTTTTATGCCTGCAATCCCTCATTTGATAAGAACTGCGGAAAACGGCAATAAATGGCGCAGCCGGCAGCAAAGCTGCCGGCTGTATTCTGTGTTTTTTCTTGAAATTGCTGTAATATTGATTGCAAACGACTTAAGCAGCTATGATTATTGAGCAACCGGCAACAGCCCATGGGCGCGCACATGCATAGCAATTTTCGCAAAAAAAACGGGTATCCTTAATAAAAATTAACGTGTTGATTGCGAAACTCCGAAAAGCCAATAAATAAAAGGCAAATCAAAGTAAATATCTACTGACTTTTCTCCGCTTTTATGGTAAAATAAAGGTGGCAAAACCAAGAAATCACCAAAAAAGCAG
>DURE01000056.1 GCA_012837425.1 Clostridiales bacterium | reverse complement strand
TGTAGGGGTCAAAGGCAACTTTCAGCTCCGAGAGCTGCCGTGGCCCGTCAAAGGGGTTGTAGAGCGACAGGAATACTATCCGTATACCGGGGTTGGCCTGCCTTATAAGAGTTATTATTTCGCCGAGATTGAATGAGTATTTCACCGCGGCATTGATCAGGGCGTTCTGGTCTGCGGCCTCCTCGACCCGCCGAACATAGTCGGCATCCCTGACCATCTCAAGCAGCTTCGGGTAGTCAATCCCCCCGCCCGCGGGGTCGAGCGCCGGCAATATTATCGACATGATATCGTATGTCCCGACCGATATCACCATCAGGTCGGCGGCTTTAATGCCGGCCTCATACCCCGGAAGTTTTTCGAGCAGGTCGGTCGAGGTCATGTCATCCTCGGCGACATTTATATTCTTCCCGCCCGAGAGGCCGAGCTTTGCGGCAAGCAGGCTGCCGTAGCGCTTCCCCGCCCTGTCGTCAAGCCCCCGTCCCGAGGATATCGAATCCCCGGCAACCAGAAGCCCGCTCACCTTCTGAGCCGACACTGCCGCGGCGTATAGCATGAGAAGAGAAGCCGTACAGAGCAGAATTGCAAGGACCCTTCGGGCTTTATTTGATTTCATCAAATACATCACCTCACTCGGTAATCACCGCCCGGCGGCGATGCTTTTTTTCTCAAGGCCGCCAGAGTGGCACAGAAAAGGCAGGCAAAAGCATAACCCGGCCCCGCGCTGGCCTTACAGCCGCGTCTTTGGGTTTTTTCGTCTGCAGGGGCTGTCGTCCCGGGCGCTGTCGTGGTTTCCGGAGCTGCCGCTGTGTCTGATGTGGTTGTTGTTTCGGCAATGCCCGACGCGGTTTCAGATGGTTCGGGGATGGATTCAAGATACTCGACAATATGCCGGAAAATCATATAATGCCCGGTAGCGTTGGGGTGGATGTCGCCCTCCCGGATAAAGGTCCATTCCGGCCCCTTCCCTTCAAACAGCGAGTAAATGTCAAGCCAGACGCAGTCGCTGGCGGTAACCGTTTCTTTCATGGCCGCATTGAGGAGCATTATCGCGCTCCCTGATATCGAGTTCACCTGTTCGGGAAATCCTGCGCCGCTTACCGGGTCATACTGGGCAAGGAAGATTGCTACCCCATCTGGATTTTTCTCTCGAATAAAGCCGACTATCCGCTCAAGGTTTTCTGTATAGCCTAAAATTGCTTCGGTAATCTTCTGCACGGTTATCTCCTGAGCGAGGCGCTCGATGTATTCGGGGTTATTCAGCATCACTGCCAACTCGGTATTTCCCGGCCGGGCTCCCAAGACCGCGGCAACAGCCTCCCAGAGAATGGCAAGCAGGTCGTTGCCTCCGATTGTAATGACAATCAGGTCGGCGGCCCCAATATCGCCGGCAAGCGAAGGGAGCAGGGCGAGCAGATCAGCCGAGGTGTCGCCGTTTACCGCGGCGTTTTTAAAATTCTCGCCCCGGATGCCGAGATACTCGCCGAGCAGGTTTCCGTAGCTTCTGCAGGTGTCGCGCGTGCCCTCAAGGCCATAACCGTAGGTGATTGAGTCTCCGAGCAACAGCAGGCGGTCGTATTTTCCTTCAGCTGATATTTGCAGCCCGACGGCGGCAAAAACCAATATTGCGGCAAGCAATATGCAGAGCGTTTTTTTCATATCTCTCGATTCCCCTTCATGCAAGCACGGTAATATCCCGGCCGGATATCAAGAGTATTATACAACATAAGGCAGTTAAATGCAATACAAGCAAAAAAATGTCAGGACCTCCGGGGCAGCGCCCCGGAGGTCCCTTTTTGGGTCCTGCCGATTACTCCGAAACTATATTATTTCGGGATTATAACGGCTCCTTATTTTGTCTTAATTGAGTTCTCGTAGGACTCGATCATCTTCTTAACCATCTGGCCGCCGACGCTTCCGGCCTGACGCGCGGTCAGGTCGCCGTTGTAGCCCGGGTTAAGATTTACGCCAACCTCGCTTGCGGCTTCCATCTTGAACTTTTCGAGAGCTTCCTTCGCTTCAGGAACCAGTGCTCTGTTTCTTGCCATCTTGGAACTCCTCTGTGGGACAGCCTTACTCCGCAATGTAGCTTTTCACGCGTCCCGCGAATCTATATTAATTGAGCCGCGACAAATATTCAATTCTTTCGACATCAAACCCTGCCGCGCTCTGATATTATTATTTTCGTGATTATTCTTATTATGAGTGCCAAATTCAGTACAAACAGAATATTTCACCTCAATATGCAACCAGAAGTTGTTTGACAGCAGTTATGTAACATGGTATAATTAGACAGATTTTTCGACAGGAGAGTATTATGCTCCGAAAAAAACCGAACAAAGCACAAGAAAAAATAAGAAGCTGCCCCTGAGGAGAACCCTCTCAAACACTTTTTTGCCTGAGCCGAAAATCACGAATGAGGGAAAAGAGTATGTTCTGCCGGGCGACCTTTACTTTGAGAATGTTTCCTTCCGCTACCCCGGCGCGAAAGATGATACGCTGAAAAATATCAGTTTCCAATAAAGAAAGGTGGGAAAATTGCACTTGTCGGGCGCAACGGCTCGGGAAAATCGACGCTGGTAAAGCTCATGCTCCGCCTCTACGACCCCACCGAGGGGAGAATTACGCTGGACGGCGAGGATATCCGCAATATCTCCCCCAAGAAATACCGCAGCATGTTCGGCATTGTCTTTCAGGAATGCAGGTGCTTTCGCTGTCGGTCGCCGAAAATGTCCTCATGCGCCCGTTGCGTGAAGGCGACGAGGAGGTTGTTACAGAGGCGCTGAAGCAGAGCGGCGGCTATGATAAGATTGCTACGCTCTAAAACGAGATTTTCACCATATTGACACGCGAGTTTGACGACGATGGCGCCGTGCTCTCGGGCGGCGAGCTGCAAAAGGTCGAGCTGGCAAGGATATTTGCGATCCCCACACCCTTTGTTCCTTTGCGGGGGTTCGGGGGCAGAGCCTCCGTAGCAGGAGCGGAGCCCCGCATGATTTAACTATCTTTTGGCTTTATGTCAAATCGGTATATGCTCTGCGACTCAATATCCACCTCGGGGATAATAATCGGCGGGATACCGGCGCCGGCGGTAACCGTTGAGATATAGGCGCGCGCGTAGGGGAAAAGGGTTTTGTAGGTTTCTATGTGTATTTCCTCCTTTGCGGTTCCGGGTGTGAAGGTAAACACTCCGCGCAAAAGTAGACTGACAAAAAAGCTCTCTGCGTTGCTTCTGTCGGCAACCCTGATGCTCATCTCGCCCACGCAGGTTTTGTTTGACGCATATTTGACGTTGAACTGATATTTGTTCTCAAGCTGTATCTGGGCGCCGGGCGGGAGCTTGTTGGCAAACGAAAACTCGACTATGTTGTAGCCTTTAAAAGATGTCGTTGGCATATCCACCTCGTTTTTCCGCCACACGGCTGTATTTTCGGGGTTTATCCCGGAGTTCATCTTTTATTTTATCACATAATACGGCACATATCAATACCACAGCATTGATTTTCTATGGTTTTTGATGTATAATTGTATAAATGCTGATTAATCACCCTCTTGCTGCCAAAATACTTTCCAAAGGCGGCCGGATATTGATATGAACATCTTTGACGCTTCGAAGGATGAATTTTTCGGGTATTACCTTGCTCTTTTGAAGTCGGCGCTCAACGGCAGCCACCCGCCCGAGCCGCCCTGTGGCTTTTCGTTTGCCCGGCTGTATTCCTTTTCCTCGCAAAACCATACCGCACACATGCTCTGCGGGCCGATAGCGCGGATGAAAACAAAGCCCGATATGGAAATTGACCGGCTTTTCTTGCAGCAGTACGCGCTGGCCCTCTCGCGCGACGCCGAACAGCGGCGGGCATTTGAGGAAATTGCCGGGCTGCAGACACAAAACGGCGTCGACCTGTTGCCAGTTAAGGGGATAGAGCTCAAGGCGCTCTACCCGAGCCCGGAAATGCGCCGCATGGCCGATATAGACATCATTTACAACTCGCACGGAAATGACGAGAAAGTAAAGCGGCTGATGGAGTCGCTGGGATACGCCTGCAAAAGCTGGGGCGGCGGGCACCACGACATCTTCTGTCGGCTGCCCTCGCTGAACATCGAGCTGCACCGCCGGGCAGATTACCCCGAATATTTCGATCGCCGGCTGCTGCCCGACAGCAGGATACCCGGCTTGTATCACCTTGCCCCCGCGGATTTTTATGTGCTGCTGCTGGCGCACAACGCAAAGCATCTGCGCTCGGGCGGGCTGGGCGTGCGCGCGGTCTGCGATATATATGTGCTCCGAAAGCATTTCGGGGAGGAGCTGCGGAGCAGCTACACCGCCGGCCTGCTTGAAAAAAACGGCCTCTCGGCTTTTGCCGGGGTGCTGGGCTGCACATGCAAAAACTGGTTCGAGTACGACACCCCGGTGATAGACGAAACCGGGCGCTTTCTGCTCGCGGGCCTGACATACGGCAGCCGTGCCGACTGTGAGGCGGCAATATTGACCGCCCGTCATGGCGGCTCCAAATCCAAATATCTTCTCTCAAGGCTCTTCCCGGGGGCTGACAGAATGAAAGCCAGATACCGCACCCTTGAGCGCCACCCATACCTGCTGCCGGTTTTCTGGGGAATACGGGGCGGCTCGGTGCTGCTCAGCAAAACCGGCCGCCGCAAAGCCGCGGCGGCCCGGAAGGTACTTGCATATTCAGATGAGGCTCAAAGGCAGCGCAAATACATAATGCGCGCCTTCGGGCTTGAGGGCTACACCGGCGACAAATAAACCATTCTTAAGCACTTCTTTTTCCGCAGCCCGCTCGTTTTAGCTGATTTTTTCACGCGGCCCGCGCCCTCGTCCTCTCGTCCCCCGCATCCCCGTTCTACTAATGTCTAATATCTAATATCTCACCAATTAGTTTGCCAACGCTCCGGGCACAGTTCATCCCGCCCGGCGGTGTTGGCGTCAATTTTTTTTTGAGCCGAGCGGCTTATGTGCTTTCGTAGCTCGGCATAAAATTCGTCGTCGTCGGGGGGCAGCGCCACCCGCCGGCCGCCCTGCCAGGACGACAGATAGGCGGCGTTAGAAATGAACAGCTGGTTTATCCCCTCTTCTCCCGGAGCGGTGAGCTCCGTGCCGTTGAGAATTGCGCCGGCAAATTCGGCAAGTATGCCCAGATGTCCGGTGTCCTTTTCCTCGGGAACAACTTCCTCGTAATCAAAGGGAATTTTGTCAAAGTCCTTGTCCGAGGCAAAGCAGAATTCGCGCTCCGGGACCCTCAGCCGCCACCACTTCAGCCGCCCCTCCTCAAGCACCAGCTTGCCCAGGTCGCCTGAAATTTCAAGCCGGTTGGTCCCCGGAAACTCGCCGGTTGAGGTAATAAACACGGCACTCGCGCCGCTGTCGTATTCGCAGTAAATTGCCGCCTCGTCCTCTACCTCAATGTTGTGGTGTCTTCCCACCCGGCAGTCGGCACGCAGTGCCGAGGGCATTCCGAATATCCACTGCAAAAGGTCAAGGTTGTGCGGGGCCTGGTTGAGCAGCACCCCGCCGCCCTCCCCGCGCCAGGTAGCCCGCCAGGAGCTTGAGTTGTAGTAGTGCTGCGTCCGGTACCAGTTTGTAATTATCCAGCAAAGGCGCTTCGGCTCCCCGAGCCGGCCGGACTTCACTATTTCGCGCGCGAGCCTGAAAAGCGGGTTTTTACGCTGGTTGAACATGATGCCGAACACCCGTCCTGACCGCTCTGCGGCGCTAATCATCTCCCGGACCGCCCCTGCATAGACGCCAGCCGGCTTTTCGATGAGGACATGATACCTCAAATCAAGGGCCCCGGTAGCGATGGGGGGATGCAGGTAATGAGGTGTTGCGATTATCACCGCGTCGGCGACATGGGCGGTGAGCAGTTCGCGGTAATCGCAATATGTCAAAACTCCCGGCAGCTCCACCCCGGCCTTGACGAGCTTCTCCTCGTCAATATCGCAGAGTGCCGCAAGGGTCATCCCCGGCACTTTGTTCTCAAATATGTTTTTGGCATGAAAATATCCGATATTTCCGACGCCAATGACAGCCGCCCTGACAGTATCCATGTCGCTTACCTTTTTGCACAATTATTTATGGTACAGCTTTTTGGTCTGGTATTTCGGCTCACAGGTGAGATTCACCCCCAGCTTCTGAAACACGCTCTCGTCAACCCTCGAGAGAATGACGGTTGAATGCGCCTCGCTGCCTTTTAGCCTTGAGAGCTGTGCGATAGCGTGCGCGGCGTTCCTGTCGGTCACCGCGCAGATTGAGAGCGCGATAAGCACCTCGTCGGTATGCAGGCGCGGATTGTGGTTACCCATATGCTCGACCTTGAGCTGCTGAATAGGCTCGATGACCTCGGGCGAGATAAGCTCAATGCCATCATCAATTTCCCCGAGCGTTTTGAGGGCGTTGAGCAGCGCGGCCGAGGAGGCGCCGAGCAGCGGGGAGGTTTTGCCGGTCACCAGCCTGCCGTCGGGCAGCTCAACTGCCACCGCCGGCTCGCTCGTCCGCTCGGCTACCTCAAGCGCCGCTCTGACGGTTTTGCGGATGTCCTGCGTGATTCCTATTGATTTCATCAGCATCTCAAGCCTATAGACCTCGGAGGGCTCGGCAATTCCCTGCCTCAGGGCACAGCGGGAGCTGTAGAACCTGCGGACAATCTCCTGCTTTGCCGCCTCGCGGCAGACCCCGTCGTCAATAATAGCGTATCCCGCCATGTTGACCCCCATATCTGTAGGGCTGCGGTAGGGACAGTAATCAAAAATCTTTTTGAATATGGCCTCGAGCACCGGGAATATCTCTATGTCGCGGTTGTAATTTATGGTTGTCACCCCGTAGGCCTCAAAGTGATAGGGGTCTATAATACTGAGGTCGTCAAGGTCTGCGGTTGCCGCCTCGTAGGCAAGGTTAATAGGGTGCTTGAGCGGCAGATTCCAGATAGGGAAGGTCTCAAACTTGGCATACCCGGCCTTCTTGCCGCGTTTCTGCTCGTGATAGAGCTGTGAGAGGCAGGTCGCCATTTTCCCGCTCCCCGGCCCCGGCGCCGTGACCACCACCAGCGAGCGCTGGGTTTCAATATAATCGTTCCTGCCGTATCCCTCGTCACTGACAATCAGGGGGACGTTATACGGGTATTCGGGTATCGGGTAATGCCGGTAAACCTCAATACCCAGCGTTTTGAGCTTCTTTTCAAAGACCTGGGCCAGGTGCTGCGAGCGGTAATGCGTGAGCACCACACTCCCCACATGAAGCCCGATTTCGCGAAAGGCGTCTATCAGGCGAAGCACGTCAAGGTCGTATGTAATGCCGATGTCTCCGCGGCGTTTGTTTTTTTCTATGGCGTCGGAGTTTATTACGATAACTATCTCGGCCTGCTCTCTCAGCTCGAGCAGCATTTTAACCTTGCTGTCGGGCAAAAAGCCCGGAAGCACGCGGGCGGCGTGGTAGTCGTCGAAGAGCTTGCCCCCGAACTCAAGGTAAAGCTTACCTCCGAACGAGTCTATCCTGTCGCGTATCTTCTGGGATTGCAGCCGGATATATTTCTCATTGTCAAAGCCGATTGCAGACATAGATAATTCCTCTCTGGTACAGTTAACATGAACAAAAGCGGACGCCCACCCGGGCGCCCGCTTTTGCGAGCCCTATTCAGTATATCACCAATCAACTTTATTTTCAATAATATTTGATAAATTTGTCCTAAATTTATTTTCCGGTCGGCAGCACCTGCCACAGACCTGCTACCTGTCAAGCCCCTTTGCGTAAATCAGGTCGGCCACCCGGCCGGCATAGAGCTCGCAAAGCCCGGCCTCCTCGGCCTCGACCATAATCCGCACAACCGGCTCGGTTCCGCTCTGCCGCAGGAGAATCCGCCCGCCCTCTCCCAGCTTTTTGTTGATCTCGCCGAGCAGCGCGATAACATCCGGGTCGCCCGCCGGCTTTTTCTTGTCCAGAACGCGGATGTTTTTCGTTATTTGAGGGAAAATCGTCACCGGGGCGGCCAGCTTGCTGAGTCTGGTCTTCTTGCTGACCACGGTTTCCATGAGCTTGATTGAGGTCAGTATCCCGTCGCCGGTGGTGGCGTACTTGCCGAGGATTATATGCCCCGACTGCTCGCCGCCCAGCACGTGGCCAAATTGCTGCATATTTTCATACACATACTTGTCGCCCACCGTCGTCTGTACATAGTCAATACCGGCCTCGCGCAGGGCGCGGTAGAGCCCCATGTTTGACATGATGGTGGTGACCACCGTGTTGTTGGCCAGCCTGCCCTCGTCCTTGAGATCCCTGGCAAAAATATACATAATGTGGTCGCCGTTGACCTCGTTCCCGCACTCGTCGACCGCAATGCACCTGTCGGCATCCCCGTCGTAGGCAAAGCCGATATCAAGCCCCTTCTCACGTACGAATCTTTTTAGCGCTTCAATATGGGTTGACCCGACATTGAGGTTGATGTTGTCACCATTAGGCTCGGCGCCGATGACATAGGTCCTGGCGCCCAGCGCCTCAAACACGCTCCGCGCTATCATCCAAGCGCTGCCGTTGGCGCAGTCAAGCCCGACTTTGTAATCCTTAAAAGAAACCGCTGCCAGCGAAATCAGGTATCCGATATACCGGTTTCTGCCGGCGGCATAATCTATGCTCCGGCCTATCTTCTCGCGCCGGGCCAGCGGAATATCCCCGCCCTCAACTCCGAGCGCGGCAAGGTCGCCGTCAAGGTATTTCTCTATCTTGTCAATAGTGTCGTCGTCCATCTTGACGCCGCTGCCGTCGACAAGCTTAATTCCGTTGTCATAGCAGGGGTTGTGCGACGCCGAAATCATAACCCCGCAGTCAAAGTCTTCAAGCCGCGTCACATATGAGACGCTCGGGGTTGTGGTCACGTGAAGCAGGTATGCGTCGGCCCCTGAGGCGGCAACCCCGGCCGATATGGCATATTCAAACATATAGCTCGAACGCCTTGTGTCCTTGCCGATGACAATTCTGGCCGGCCGGCCGGACTGCTTTGTGTAGTACCAGCCGAGAAAGCGGCCGATTTTATAGGCTTTGTCAGCGGTGAGAATGTCGTTGGCCTCGCCCCTGAAACCATCGGTGCCGAAATACCTGCCCATGTCGGCTTACCCCCCTGCTTTGATGTCTATTCTGTATCTATTATAACCACTTCGGGCGGATTGTTTATGCGCGGAATCCCCCTGACATTCCCGAGCCCCCGGCTCACAACCAGCACCGAGCCCGACATCTCATGCACCCCGCTCGTATATTTCGGGAAAAAACCCTGCCCCGGCGCGAGGAGCCCGCGCCCGAAAATGCGCCACTGACCGCCGTGCGCGTGCCCGGCAATTGTCAGGTCAATGCCCTGCCCGGCTATATATTTTTCCCAGTACTCGGGGTGATGGCAGAGCAGGATTTTAGGGCCACCGAGCCTGCCGAACCGCTCAATCCATACGGTATCCGGCGGGTTTCCGGTACTTATCAGCCCGTGCGCACCGCCGCTCGACAGTCCGCCTAAAATCACCCCGCCCTGCAGGATTGTATAGCTGTTGTCAAGCAGCACCGCACCGGTGTCGGCTATCCTTTTAAGGTTATTATCCGATACACGCACCTCATGGTTGCCCACCGAGCAAAAGACCGGAGCAATTTTCATCGCGGCACAAAGAAAAGCAAGCCCGGCTTGGTTGCCGTTCGACTCGGCAATATAGCGCCCGGTCAGGCCTTTGGCGGGCCTTTCTTGGCCGGCCAGCGAGCCGAAGGTGTCGCCGGGACATACTATGATGTCGGGCCTGCTCTCTTTTATTATCTTTATTGTGTCGTGCCACTCTGAATTATGCAGGTCGGCAACGACGGCAATTTTCATCCTGATACCGCACAGGCTGATCTTATATTCGGTTTTCCTAATCCTCATGCGGTACATCCATGCTCTTCTTATTTTTCTGCGGTATAATTATCAAAATAACCCTGAATCCAGACAATTGGCGTGCCCTTGTCGCCGCTGCCCGAGGTCAGGTCCGAGAGCGAGCCTACAAGGTCGGTTATGTTTCTCGGCGTCGTCCCCTGGGAGGCCATTTTTCCGGTGAGGTTTTTACCTTTATGCTTTATATACTCGGATACCGCAGCCTTGAGCTCCTCGCCTTCGAGCGTTGCAAAATCGTTGTCGGCGATATACTTCAACTTGACCTCACAAGGCTGCCCAACAAGGCCCATGGTATACGCCGGGGACACCACCGGGTCTGCAAGCTCCCAGATTTTTCCCGCCGGGTCCTTAAATGCCCCGTCGCCGTAAATCATCGCCTCAACAAGCTTGCCGGTTGCCGCAAATATGCGGGCTTGAATGTCTTCGACCACCGCCTGCCCGTCGCGCGGGAAAAGTTTTACCGACTCCTCGGTAGCCTTGTTTGAGCCGAGCAGCCCGTACTGCGGGTTATACCCGCTGCCGTCATGTGGCTCGCGCATAATATCATCCAGCCCGAAAACCGTCTCGGCTCCCGCCCGCCGCAGCAACCGCTTCGTGCGCTCGCGGCCATGTATGTCGGCGGCAAGAACGTTCCTGGTATGGCCAAGTATAGCCCGGCAGTCATTGGCGAGTATAATTTCGGCCCCGCAGCCCTCGGTTAAAATCAGCTCCCGGTAAAAATCGATATAGTCTACACCAGTAAATGTATGCTTGTTGTGGCCGAATAATTCCCGGAACCTCTGCTCGGTCAAAACATCCCGCCATGGGTCTATCCCCGCATTGTCAAGGGCTTCAATATCAACAAGCTGGTTGCCCACCTCATCCGAGGGGTAGCTCAGCATCAGCACTATTCTGCGTACACCGCGCGCGATACCCTTAAGGCATACCGAAAACCGGTTCCGGCTGAGTATGGGAAAAACAACCCCAACCTCTCCCTCCGGAAATTTTGAGCTGATGTCTCCGGCTATCTGGTCGACGGCAGCATAATTGCCCTGGGCGCGTGCCACCACAGCTTCGGTAACCGCAATAATATCGCGGTCGCGAATCTGAATATTCTCGCTCCTTGCCGCTGCTAAAATACTGTCCACGACAATAGCGGCAATATTGTCACCGGTGCGGATTATCGGAGCGCGGATTCCACGCGATACCGTGCCAACAAGTCTTTGCATGTAAATGATTCCTCTTTTTCAAGATAATTAAAGCGGCCGTCGGTCTGCCGGTCGTTTTTGCAGCCCTGTCCCGGCCGCCGACCGCATGTCGCCGCAAGGTGAAAACCCACAAATTATTTTATCATAACGAACCCAATCAGTCAATAGAACAGCCCGAAAAAGGCGGCGCAAAATGAAAGCTCCCGCCCGGGAGCTTTCATTTTGCGCTCCCGTCCATATTTATTGGCTCAGCATCTTCAAGAGCTCGGCCTCGTCTATCACCGGCACGCCGAGCTCGCGCGCCTTTGTCAGTTTTGAGCCCGCCGCCTCACCGGCCACCACGTAAGAGGTTTTCCTTGACACCGAGCCGGCGCACCTGCCACCGCGGGCCTTAATTTTTGCCTCGGCCTCCTCGCGCGTCATTGTAGGCAGGGTGCCGGTCAGCACAAAGGTAAGCCCGGCTAATCGGTCGTCTTTTGGCCTTTGAGTAGCCTCGGCCACAAGCCCCGCGTCGATAAGTCGTTGGCAGAGCTCGATGTTCTGCGGGTGCGAGAAGTAATTGAGCACACTCTGGGCGGTGACCTCCCCGAAGTCCTCAATTGTCAGCAATTCCTCATAGGTCGCCTTCATGCAGGCTTTGAGCGTCCCGAATCTGGCCGCGAGAGAGGCGGCGGCGACCTCGCCGATATTGCGAATTCCAAGCGCGTAAATGAGCCGCTCAAGCCCGGCCGACTTCGAGCGCTCTATCGCCTCCACGAGCTTTTTCGCCGACCTCTCACCCATTCGCTCAATATTCGCAAGCTGCTCGGGGCGCAGTGAATATAAATCTGCCGCGTTTTGAATAAGCCTGTGCCGCAGCAGCAATTCTACTATTTGAGGGCCGAGCCCCTCGATGTTCATCGCATTCTTCGAGGCAAAATGCTCAATGGCGCGCGAGAGCTGCGCCGAGCAGGCCGAGTTTGTGCAGCGGGCGGCTGCGGCCTCGGCCGGGTCGTAGAAAACTAGCTCGCCGCAGGAGGGGCAGTGCTCGGGCATCGAAAACTCACGCTCGCTGCCGTCCCGCTTGTCGGGGCGTGAGGCAACCACCTCGGGGATAATGTCCCCGGCCTTCTGGACAACCACCGTGTCGCCTATCTTTATCCCACGCGCGCGGATATAGTCAAGGTTGTGCAGGGTAGCTCGCGACACGGTCGTGCCGGCGAGCCTCACCGGCTCAAGGATTGCAGCCGGTGTTATTGCTCCGGTACGCCCTACTGCCACGGTGATGTCAAGCAGCTTTGTCTCCTTTTGCTCGGGCGGGTATTTGTATGCCACCGCCCAGCGCGGGGTGTTGGTGCCCTCTCCCAGACGTCCGCGCAAATCCAGCGAATCAATTTTCACCACCGCCCCGTCAATATCATAGGGCAGCTGCCCGCGCAGCGAACCGAGGTATTCGACATGCGGGATAATCGCGTCCGGTCCGGTCACCCGCGCGCGGTTGTCGAGCACACGAAAGCCAAGCTCACCAAGCCGCCCCAGAATTTCGGTATGGGAATCCGGTACATGACCGTCGGCATAAATGCTGCCGCTCTGAAGGTTGAAGACAAATATGTCGAGCCGGCGCGAGGCGGTTATTTTAGGGTCAAGCTGGCGCATTGACCCCGCCGCGGCATTCCGGGGATTGGCAAAGAGGGGATGGCCGGCCGCCTCGCGCTCGGTGTTGAGTTTTTCAAACACCGAGCGCGGCATAAAGACCTCGCCGCGCACCGTCAGAGTCAGGGGCTCGGGTAATCTAAGCGGGACCGAGTAGATTGTCTTAATATTCTGTGTAACATCCTCGCCGACAAAGCCGTCCCCCCGCGTCGCCCCGGTGACAAGCCTCCCCTCCTCGTATATGAGCGAGACCGACAGCCCGTCAATTTTGGGCTCTACCGACCATGCCACCTCCGGATGTTCGGCGGTTATTTTACGCACAAACTCCTTTAGGTCCTCGTATGAAAAGACGTCGGAAAGCGAGTCCATGCGGGTGGTGTGGACAACCTTCTCGAACTTGTCCAGCGGCGCCCCGCCCACTCTCTGTGTCGGCGAGAGCGGGTCAGCATACTCGGGATGCTCGGCCTCAAGCCTCTGCAACTCGGAATACAACCGGTCATACTCAAAGTCTGAAATCTCGGGCGAGTCAAAAACATAGTATCTCTCGGCGTGATATGCCACAAGCCGGCGCAGCTTGTCGATTTTTTTCTTTATGTCCATGTCGTCCATATATTAAAACCCCGTGCAGAATTCTTGAATTTATTATACCACCGAATGAATAACAGGTCAATTATTTCATTCGGGATAATTCGGCGTAAAAGACACGTTTTTGTGCTATTTTGACAAAGTTGTGACTGCAATTTGAATTATTATGTGAGACACTTTACAAGTTTCCGGCATAATGTTATAATAATAATTGAAGAGCTGGTTGAAATATACTGGCATTCAAATACAGCAGGGAGGCGCGAAAATGAAACTCACGGTAGTCGGCAGACAAATGACGGTCGATAAAAGACTCAAGTCCCAGGCAGCCAAAAAGCTCTCACGCCTTGACAAGTATTTTTTAAAGGAAGGAGAGGCTACAGTCGCCTTTACCTGGAAACGCAACAAGGCAAACATAGAGGTCACAATCAACGCCGCCAACACCCTTTTCCGCAGCGAGGTAGACGAGGAGACATTCCTCAATGCGCTTGACCGCGCGGTAGAGGCAATCGAGCGGCAGATTCACAAAAACAAGACCCGCCTTGAAAAAAGACTCAGAGAAGGGGTGTTCGACCACAGCTACCCAGAGGACGTACAGCTTGAAGAGGACCCCGGGTTCATAATCCGGACCAAAACCTTCAAATTCAAGCCTATGTCGCCTGAAGAAGCTATCCTTCAGATGAACCTGCTCGGCCACCAGTTCTTTGTTTTTGAGGACCAGGATACCGGAGACACCTGCGTTGTCTACTCCAGAAGGGACGGAGCATACGGTCTTATAGTCCCCGAGCACTGACTGCCGGCGTCGCACGGGTCCATAACAAAAATAAAACGAATAAACATGTAGGGGTTGTGTTCGCACAGCCCTTGATTTTTTCAGGATTCGTGTATATAATATTAGCGATAATCGGCTCAGCCGTGCCGCATAATGAGAGGCGCACCATGAAAATACTTATAGCATACTCGACCAAATCGGGTACCACAGCAAAATGCACCGCCATGCTCGCCGACAAGCTGGCCCTACACAGTGTTAAGTCTGTCAACCTTGCCAAAGAACTCCCCGACCCGGCGGAATATGATTTCGTTGCCATAGGCGGCCCGGTGCGCTTCGGCAGACTGCATAAAAAGACAGCCGAATATATTGAAAAACACAAGGAAAAGCTGATGTCACGGCGCGCGGGGTATTTCATCGTCTGCGGATTTGTCGACAGTGCCGACGAGTATATAGAAAAAAACATACCCGCAGAGCTGCGCGAGGGGGCGTCCGCCTGCGCCTGCTTCGGGGGCGAGCTGAACTTAAAAAACATGAAGGGCTTTGACAGGCTTATCACCAGGATGATGATAAAAGTGGTGACAGACGAGGGCAAAAGCGACGGCGAGCTACCGACCCGCAGCCTGCCCGAGATTATGCCCGAGAGCATCAGCCGCTTTGCTGATGCGATAAAAGCCTCTTTCCGATAATGCAGAATGCATAATAATGAAGGTTTTTGCGGCCTTGTTTTATGCAAAGTTTTTGTTGACAAGGCCGGGCGCTTATGATATTATATGTAAGTGCCATATGACCCATTAGCTCAGGCGGTAGAGCACATGACTTTTAATCATGGTGTCCGGAGTTCGACTCTCCGATGGGTCACCA
>DURE01000055.1 GCA_012837425.1 Clostridiales bacterium | reverse complement strand
GCAGCGGCTTTATCAGAATATCTAAATCCGTATTGGTCAATCTGAAATATCTTGATTGCGTTGAGCCGTCCTTTGGAGGAATTATGTTGCTTGTTCTGAAAAACGGGTGCAAGGACTATATCTCACGGAAGTATCTAACCGGACCGAACAAAACCGACCGTGTCCGCTCTTGTTAACTACTCATATCGTCACGATATCGACAAAACCGACAATTCGTCACTTCTGTCGTACATACCGTCAAACAAAGTCATTACTGTCGACGCTGACAATAAAGGTCTTTTGAAATCGCCCGAATGGGTTGACGGACTGATTATAGTCGAGGTTCGTCCCGACACTGCGTCAATCGGCGGAACTCTGTCCGAATGCTACGATTTGCTCGACTTTTACGCTTCGGTCGGCGTGAACGGCATCTGGCTCTCTCCGATTTACGAGCGCGGCATTGGCGGCAACGGATACGGCAACTACGGTCCGCATACGCTGGAGCCGGCTATAACCGGTACAACGGATGTTGAGGAGGGCTGGCGTGTGATACGGCAGTTTGTTGACTACGCGCATTCAAAGGGTATCTACGTTTTTCTCGATATAATCACATGGGGCGCCATGAAATCCGCGCCGATTGTCGCGGAGCATCCCTCGTGGTTCTCGGGTGAGGCATGGGGCAACCCCGCTTTCAACTGGACAAACAGCGAATTCACTGAATGGTTCACCTCGACACTGGTTGACAATATTTTGAAAACCGATGCCGACGGATACCGCTGCGACTGTGAACCGAACTACTCGGGTTACGATATGTTCAAAAATGTCAGAGAGCGTCTTGCCAAGCAAAACAAATACATAATCGTCATATCCGAGGACGGCAACAGCCGTGAGGCCACCTACGATTTCGAACAGGACGGCGTTCTCCAATACTCGGAAATATCGCGAGGTGCGCTTTATCAGAACCCCATTAACTTCTTTGCCGACGGATACCTTAATATAGTCACCGCCGTACAGTACGGCTTCGGCATAGGTTCTGAGGCGCTTCAAAAGGATGCCGATCTTCGCGGCACATTAAAATACTACACAAACTGCATCACAAATCACGATTATCAGCGGCGTGATGTCTGCGGCAACCGAGTCAATATCGGATATTCGGCAATTTTGGCGCCGTTCATTCCACTTTGGTACATGGGCGACGAATTCAATGCGCAGAGCGAGCGAGGAGTGCTTTACGATTTACCCGTAAATTATGACGATATGAATGACATCGATAACGCGTTTTTCCTCGAGGATGTTCGCCGCATGATAAATATCCGCCGAACAAACAGCGGCATCTTCGAAAGCTGGACAATGAATCACCGCGACTCAAACATCTGCAAGGTTACTGTGTCGGGGCAAAACTTCACTCAAAGCTACGCGCGCTACGCCGACGGGAAGGCGATTTTAGTTATTCCGAACAACAAAAACGGAGTTGTTTCGGCCACCGTTACCATACCGTTCGACGAATGCGGCATTGCAGGCCGCGACAGCTACACTGTCACCGATCTTATGACCGGCAGAGTAATTCTGTCTGGAACACGCGAAGAAATCGAAACATTTTATGTATCCGTGCCGTATAGTTATGTCGGCATTTTCGCCGTCGAATAATATGCGGCCGAAAAATGCGCCTGCAAGAACGACAGTAAGGACTGTTTCATCATGGATAGTATTCGCACACCACAATTGCTACAAGGAGAATATGAATATGACTGTAAAGCCATAATCAGGTTTTAAAGGTATGATCGCCCTGCGCGCTCTCGGTTTATTTTTAAGGAAACACTCATTTAATCTTCTTTACACACATCCCAAAACATAGTATAACAAAAGCAACAAAAGGCAAGGCGGTAAAGACAAATGAGCCAGATGACATTCAGCGATATTGAATATAGCGGGCGAAAGAAAACAACAAAGCGTGAGAAATTTCTTGACGCTATGGACAGCATCATACCGTGGGAGGAGTGGGCAGAATATATAAAGCCGCATTATCCGGACGGGAAACGCGGACGCCCCACCCGCGGCATCCTGACAATGTTGCGGATGTACCTTTTGCAAATCTGGTTCAATCTGTCGGACGAGGGTGTGGAAGATGCGATATACGACAGCTATGCCTTCCGCAAATTTATGAGGATCAATTTTATTGACGAACAGGTTCCTGACGCGACGACGCTACTTAAGTTTCGCCACATGATGGAGCAAAGCAGTATCGGGGAGCAGCTTTTCCGTGCCATCAATTATGTAATTGAACAAAGCGGATACATGATGCGCGGCGGAACCATCGTCGACGCCACCATCATCAGCGCGCCAAGCTCCACCAAAAACGAAGAAAAAGCACGTGACCCCGAGATGCATCAGGTCAAAAAGGGTAACGAATGGCGTTTTGGCATGAAAACTCATATCGGAGTTGACGCCGGCAGCGGACTTGTTCACTCAATGACCGTCACCCCCGCCAATAAACATGACATTACAGAAACAAGCAAATTGATTCGGGATGACGACGAGGTGGTATACGGGGACTCCGGCTACCTTGGCATAGAAAAGCGCGAAGAAATCAAGTCTGACGAGCATCTATCAAGCATTGAATACCGCATTAACCGCCGCCCCTGGAAACTGCCGAAAGTATCAGAAAATGCTATCGATTGGGAACGTTATATAGAAAACCGCAAGTCGTCCGTGCGCTGCGTGGAAAAAACAACAGCATTCATCGCTTTTTTCGACTATTTTTATTGAATATACAAGCTTTAGCTCTTTATATTTGGCTTTTAATCAGTGGTTCCCTAAAAGAGCGTGGTCTTGAGGACGTTGATCTTGTGGTGTCCGACAACCACAAAGGTTTAGTAAAAGCAATACACAAGCAATTTATTAATGCTTCTTGGCAGCGTTGTCAAACTCATTTTTAGAGGAATGTATCTGACAAAACACCGAACAAGCTCAAAGCTGAGATAAATGAGCGCTTGCAGAAACTGTATAATGCAGAAGATTAAAGCTCATGCAAAGCAGCTTTTAGAGCAAATTATTGAAGATTATGCAGAAAAAGCTCCGCAAGCAGTTGATAGCATCGAAGAAGCTTTTGACGAAATGCTTTTGAAGGCTTCTCCACAATTTTCTGAAAGTAATTGTAGAATTTCTGCCTGATCCAGTGTAATATTGAGTTGAGCCATTGGTGATTCCTCCTCGGTATTATGTTGGTTTGGTCACTTACATTATACCTAAAGGGTTGAGCCAGTGGCTCTTCTATTTTCAATTTACACCATTATACGGGAACGGCCAAACATTGCTGTTAACGGTGATGCTGATATTAAAAAACAATGGACTTTTTTCATAAAATCGTAAAAAGATATAGTAAATCCTTCAGAATTATGTTATAATAACCTTTGAATTTTACATTTACACACGGAGGAAAAGCCAGATGTCAAAAAAGTATTGTTACCTCTTTACCGAGGGTAACGCAAAGATGCGCGAGCTGCTTGGCGGAAAGGGCGCCAATCTCGCCGAGATGACCAATATCGGTCTTCCCGTACCTCAGGGCTTTACCATTACCACCGAAGCCTGCACACAATATTATGAGGACGGCAAAAAGATAAGCCCCGAAATCCGGGCCGAAATCATTGAATATATCGACAAATTGGAAAAGGTCACCGGCAAGAAGTTCGGCGACCGTGAGAACCCACTTCTCGTCTCGGTCCGTTCGGGCGCCCGCGCCTCGATGCCGGGCATGATGGACACAATCCTCAACCTCGGACTCAACGAGGAAGTTGTCAATGTCATGGCCGAAAAATCGGGCAACCCCCGCTGGGCGTGGGACTGCTACCGCCGCTTCATCCAGATGTACTCCGACGTCGTCATGGGGGTCGGCAAGAAATACTTCGAGCAGCTCATCGACAAAATGAAGGAAGAAAAGGGCATCACCCAGGACACCGACCTGATGGCTGAGGACCTCATGGCGCTTGCCAACCAATTCAAGGCCGAATACAAGGCAAATATCGGCCGTGACTTCCCCTCCGACCCGAAGGAGCAGCTCTTCGGCGCCATTGAGGCGGTCTTCCGCAGCTGGGACAACCCCCGCGCCAATGTCTACCGCCGCGACCATGACATCCCCTATTCCTGGGGCACCGCCGTCAACGTGCAGATGATGGTCTTCGGCAACCTGGGAGACACCTCAGGCACCGGCGTTGCCTTTACCCGGGATCCCGCAACCGGCGAGAAGCAGCTCATGGGCGAATTCCTTATGAACGCACAGGGCGAGGACGTGGTCGCCGGCGTTCGCACTCCGATGAGAATAGAGAAAATGGCCGATATCATGCCCGAGGTATTCGAGCAGTTCAAGAGTATCTGCCACACTCTTGAAAACCACTACCGCGACATGCAGGACATGGAGTTTACAATTGAAAACAAAAAGCTCTACATTCTCCAGACCCGAAACGGTAAAAGAACCGCACAGGCAGCCCTGAAGATTGCCTGCGACCTGGTCGACGAGGGCATGATAAGCGAGCAGGAAGCGGTTTTGATGATCGACCCGCGCTTCCTCGACACCCTGCTCCACCCGCAGTTTGACGCCAAGGCGCTTGGCGCCGCAACACCGATAGGGCGCGGACTCGGAGCCTCTCCCGGGGCAGCCTCAGGCCAGGTCGTGTTCACCGCCGAGGATGCCAAGAACTGGCGCGAGGCCGGGTGCAAGGTTATCCTTGTCCGGCTTGAAACCTCGCCCGAAGACATTGAGGGCATGAAGGCCGCCGAGGGCATTCTCACGGTCCGAGGCGGCATGACCTCCCACGCGGCGGTTGTCGCGCGCGGCATGGGCAAGTGCTGCGTGTCGGGCTGCCAGGAAATCATAATGGATGAGGAAAACAAGAAGTTCACGCTCGGCGGAAAAACCTTTGTCGAGGGCGACATTATCTCGCTTGACGGCTCGACCGGCAACGTTTACAGCGGGGCTATCCCGACGGTTGACGCCAAGATTGCCGGCGAGTTCGGCCGCATTATGAGCTGGGCCGACAAATACCGCAGACTGAAGGTGCGCACCAATGCCGACACCCCGCGCGACGCCAAAAAAGCCCGTGAGCTGGGCGCCGAGGGCATAGGTCTCTGTCGCACCGAGCACATGTTCTTTGAGCCCGACAGAATAGCTGCCTTCCGCGAGATGATCTGCGCGGATAACGCCGGGGACCGCGAGGCCGCGCTTGCAAAAATTCTACCCTTCCAGCAGGGCGACTTTGAGGAGCTTTACGAGGCGCTCGAGGGCTATCCGGTCTGCATCCGCTTCCTCGACCCGCCGCTGCATGAGTTCCTTCCCCACGACGAAAAGGATATCCAGGAGCTGGCACGCGCCCAGGGCAGGACGGTGGCCGAAATCAAGGCAGTTATCGCCTCGCTCCATGAGTTCAACCCGATGATGGGACACCGCGGCTGCCGCCTGTGCGTCACCTATCCCGAAATCGCGGTGATGCAGACCAAGGCGGTTATCCGCGCGGCGATAAACGTCAAAAAGAGGCATCCCGACTGGAATCTTGTCCCCGAAATTATGATTCCGTTGGTGGGCGAGGTCAAGGAGTTCAAGTTTGTCAAGGATGTCGTGGTGGCTACCGCTGACGCCGAAATCAAGGCGGCCGGCTCCGACCTCTGCTACAAGGTCGGCACCATGATAGAGATTCCGAGAGCCTGCCTTACCGCCGACGAGATAGCAAAGGAAGCCGATTTCTTCAGCCTCGGCACCAATGACCTGACCCAGATGACCTTCGGTTTCTCGCGCGACGACGCCGGGAAGTTCCTTGAGGTATACTACGACCAGAAGATTTACGAAAGCGACCCCTTCGCGCGGGTCGACCAGAAGGGCGTCGGCAAGCTCATGGAGCTGTGTATCAAGCTCGGCAAGCCACAAAACCCGAAACTTCATGTCGGCATTTGCGGAGAGCATGGCGGAGACCCCTCCTCGGTCGAGTTCTGCCACAGAATCGGGCTCGACTATGTGTCCTGCTCGCCCTTCAGGGTGCCTATAGCCCGGCTTGCCGCGGCTCAGGCAGCGCTGAGAAAATAAGCGGCCCGACGGTGATTTCTCACTGGTAGACGACAGCCGCAGCTCAAGTTAGAAAGAACGGGCAGGGATTCACTTGAATCCCTGCCCGTTGAATTATCCGAATGGTCAATTATTCACATCCGGCAGTTGTCCTCAGGTTTTTGGCCTTTTGCAGGACAGCATAAAATTCACTCTGGAAAAGTCGTCACATATATGCTATAATAAACGCACATCAAAGGCAATACCGTTCGGGGATACATAAATGCGGAAAAATATAAAAAAATCAGCCCTCTGGCTGCTTACATTCATAAAGGGCGCCGCCGTGGGCGCCGGCGGGATTCTGCCGGGGCTGAGCGGCGGCGTTATGATACTGGCCTTCGGCTTCTACGAGGCCTTTCTTGAGACGCTGGCGCACCCGAAGGACGGGCTCAAGAAGCATTGGCGCATACTTCTCCCGCTGGGGCTCGGCTCGGTGGCCGGCTTCTGGCTGACCTCGGTTTTTCTGGCGAAGATATTTTCACTTTACGAAAAAGAGGCGACCTGCCTGTTTGCCGGGCTTGTGGCCGGCATGTTCCCGGCGATGTTCAGAGCGGCAAATGAAAAAGGAAATGACCGCTCGCCCGGCCCCTGGGCCGCGCTTACCATCACAACCCTGCTGACTCTCGGGCTGCTTGCACTCTTCAAGTCGGGCGACGGGGTAACACTCACCCCCAATTTCGGGTGGTTTGTCTTCACGGGTATCCTGTGGGGCATGTCTATGGTCATTCCCGGGATGAATTCCTCCTCGCTGCTTATTTTCCTCGGGCTCTATCTCCCCATGACCGAAGGGCTCGGAAAACTTGACATGTCGGTCGTGTTACCCTGGCTTATCGGGATGTTGGCGGCGCTTGCCGCACTCCCGCGGGTCGTCGCCTTTTTCTTTAGCAGGTATTACCGGACTTCGAAATACTGCATAATCGGGCTGGTGCTGGCCACAACGATTCAGATTATACCGCTTGAGTTTTCCGGCGCAGGAGAGCTTATTATATGCGCCGCCCTCGGAGTTGCCGGGTTTATGCTCGCCATAGCGCTCGGGGCGCTCGACCGGAAAATCCTCTCACAGCAATAACGCTCCGGGGCGCTGCCCCGGACCCCGATATTCTTCGTGGGGCTCCGCCCCCGCACCTCTTTTGGTGGGGCTTTGCCCCACACCCCACTTAAGAGGCTTTTTTGTAAAAAAGCCCCTTGAGAATCCCCAAAAACTTCCTAAACTTAATCGCTAATTAAGAAGCGCGGGTCCCAAATCCCGCGCTTTGCTTCCGTTAGTTCACCAGCTGACTTTGGTGAGAACGCGTGGGGCTCTGCCCCGCACCCCGTTCAAGGGGCTTTATGAAAAAAAGAGGAGCTGCCGCAAATCAAGTCGATTTTCGGCAGCTCAATATTTTCACTTGACACTGAACATTATCACGGCATCCATATTGCCCGGGCCCATGTCGTTGATTGATATTTGTCGTATATAAACCCTGATTTTTGCCGAGCTGTTTTCAAAATCAAAGGTGAGCCTACCGGAATCAATGATTCCGTTTGGGTCGGAATAACTAAACACTGTGTCAAAAATTTCACTGACCGAAACCTTGAGTAGTTCGGTGTCTGCAAGGCCGAGTATGAGCGAAACATTCCCGTAGCCAACTAATTTAAGCTCATATTCCTTATCTTCTTCGGTTACCGTGCATATTGACCGCGTATAATCCTCAGTTGAAATGTTAACCCACGAATCTAAAAGATAATCGTACCCGGTAGTCTTTATCAGCGAACCCGAATCTGGCCAGTACTTCTTTACTGCTTTGTCAATACCGACATTATACGGGTTAAACCCGAAGGTTGTCTGAAAATCGTCAAAGCCTGTGCCAAAGTCCCCGGGCAAAAATTCAAGCCTGTCAAGCCTACCCACATGTTGCAGGTACATCACGCTGTTGTAAATCTTCTGCTTATCCTCATCAGGCAGGTTGTCGCCCGGGACAAGTACGCCGTCTTTGAGCATATCGTTCTTTATAAGTGTCTTCTCAACCAGCCTTGTCTGGTTCCGGATGCTGGTGTCAAAAGCCCCGAAATAGGGCGTCACGCAGACCAGAGCAAAGATTATTGCCAGCGAGGCCAGATACCCGTTTTTCTTTTTGGGGAAAATGAAGAGCAGTACCCCGCAGATTATCGAATACAGGCTGAACAGCATGACATAATAGCGCGAGGCCTCAATACCGGTGTCTGCCGCCTTAATATATGAGGCGACCAGCTGAAACAGGGCTATCGCCGCCATGAGCGCCGGGAACACGGCTACATAAAACCTTGTGAAGGCGTTGGAGAGCCGTCTGACGAGTATATAAATCAGTATTACCCCGATAAGATAGGAGAGCAGCAGCGGCTCAAGCAGGTTGTCGGTCCACGTGCCAAGCACTATGGTCTTGAGCATGTATATGACAAGCACCAGCGTATAAACCGAGGCGAGCGGAACCAGCACATAGCTCAGGAGCACCTCAAGAAATTTAGGATAACCGGTACCTTTGGCGATTTTTCCGGGATTTTTGTTTTTGCCGGCAAAGACCGGTATCAGCGACAGCATGAGCATCGGCGCCCAGAGCACCCATATAATATTTGAAATGTGTCCGTATACGTTGCTGTCCACCTCAAAAAGCAGCTGGTCAACCGCCAGAGTAATAAGCATCAGGCCGCCGTAAATTATTCCTGAGAAAAACAGCGAGACGAAAAAGGCCTTGAACACACTGAGGAAGGTTGCGTTAAAGTCGCTCTCGCCCCTGATTGAGGGCACCCAGACAAAGGCGGCAAAGAGCGCAAAGAAAAGAGTGAAGGTCTTTACCCAGACCATGTCGTTTATATTCCCGACATTGAGTATCCAGATGTAATACGCCACCGTGACCAGCGCGCCGGCGACAAGGAAAAGACAGCGCTGAAGGCGGGTTTCCCCAAAGCGCTCACAGAGCACCTGGGCGACAAGAAAGGCAAATGCACCGAAAAACGCCGCCAAAATGTGCTTTTGTAGGTCATCGTCGGGGGTCTCGATTGATATGGCTGTCAGCGTGGCGGCAACAATTAAGAGAAGGAAAACCGCCCAGAAGCGCATGATTGCTTCCGAGATTCCCTTCATTCTGGCCTTCGTGTAATCCAGCAGCTTCATATGATGCTCCTTTGTAATGAATTTTAGCAGCGCTTTTTCTCCGACTTCTATCGTATATATAAATTATGATTCTGTCAAGTGCAATATTTGTGTTTCAGGCATATTTAGTGACGACGACAGGACTACGTTTTATCTTTAACCTCCCTGCCCCCGCCGAAGAGCTTTAGGATTGTGCGCAGCATCATGCTCCGCGAGTCCTTATCGAGCCCGCGCATCGCCTTCATTATTTGGTTGAAATTTTTGATTTTTGCCTGACTCAGGTCGGTCAGGGTCCTGGCTCCGGTCGAATCAATTACCGAAAACAGCGCGTCGGCAAAGCGCTCTTTTTCCTCCTCGCACATCGAGTATATCCAGTGCTTTATTGCCTCCTCGAAGTGCTTTCCGAATTTCGACCGCTCCTCAAGGTAGACAAACCGCGGGCCGAGCACCTCCCACGACAGCGGGTCATGCTGCATGATTCCATGTGCGTTGCTCTTTACAATCCGGCACACCGGGCCCTGCTCAAGTATTGCCCCTATAATCGAGGACTGCGGGACAAAGGAAACTACCCGGTCGGCAATAGCAAGAAATGATTGTTCTTTGAGCACCTCGGGCAAAATTCCCGGGCCGTCGTTGTTGTAGACGCCAAGAATCCGCGCCTGCAACAGGTCGGGGCAGTGAGCCGCGGCCCACATCGCCAGGTTCCCGCCCTTGGAATGCCCGCCGACTCGGATGCCGCCGTCAATATAGGCCGCAGCCTCCTCAAGATAGGCAACGGCGCGGAGGTGAGCCGAAATCGGGGTCTTAAAGCCCAGTCTTATATCCTCCTTCCAGCCGACAATGGTGTCGTCGGTCCCGCGGAAGGCAACATATATCGTATCGTCGGGCAGAATGAAGGTCAGCGCGGCAAATTGCATCAGCTCGGCCTCGTCAACCTGATTTACAAACCCCACAAGCCCGATGTTTCTGTAGCGCTCGCACTCAACCGCCCGGCGCGCGATATCAAGCATTTCGGGGGGAAACAAAACGCCCAGATAATCCCTCTCTCGCGACACCCTGGCATACTTTTTCATGGCGGCCGAAAACCCAACAGGTTTGGAATTGAGCTCCGGTGGGACAATGCCCGAGAAATCGACGAAGGAGGTCATCGCAAGTATGATATTGTCAACCTCACTAAAGGGCGAGCCGGCGAAGGTCACATCCCCCCGCCAGTCCATATAATCCATTAAATTGCTCAAGAGTTGCCTCCTGTTACCGGTCTTTATATTCTGCCCAGAAACAATTATACCAATATCGGCGACGGGTGTCAATATTTTGTGGTAAAATAAGGGACAAGCCTCTTGGGGAGTGATATTCTGTGCTTTGCACGGAGTGAAATTTTTGACTTGCGGCAAAAGTGATATTGCTCACTTCGTTCGAGTGATATTATATTCGCCTAAAAGCTGCGCCGCAGGCGCAATATCACTGGCCGAAACGGCGAATATAACTGAAAAAACCGTAATATGTCAGAGACAAATTACGGTTTTTTCATGGGGTGAGATATGGGAATCGAACCCACGACCTTCAGGGCCACAACCTGACGCGCTAACCAACTGCGCCAATCCCACCATACTGCCGGCGATTCCTCCCCGGCTGGCGTGCCTTGGGGGACTCGAACCCTCGACCTACTGCTTAGAAGGCAGTTGCTCTATCCGACTGAGCTAAAGGCACGGATAAGTTTTCAGACATCAGATACTAGACAATAGTGGACACGGGGAAACGGGGCGGGGAGGTAAAATACAGTGAAGGCGGGGGGACGCACAGCGCGCCGAATACCCGAGGAGCCTTCACCGCAGGCCACTTATTTTGCGGCAAAATGGAGCGAGTGATGGGAATCGAACCCACGCTGCCAGCTTGGAAGGCTGGAATTCTACCATTGAATTACACTCGCTTAATGAAATCCTTCAAAACCGCCTAAATATGATAGCACATTTCGATTTTGTTGTCAATAGCTTTTTTCAATTTCATGCTCTATCGCATTTTGGAAAATTCCCGAAAAAGGGCGGCAGCTCCTCTCCGAAAAATCGCAAAAAGCCCGCGGACATTGCCGCGGGCTCTCGGAGCATCCCATACTTTTCAGCCTGCATTTACTGAATCACCGAACACAGCCTCAAATAAATCATTATATGAAATTTTGTATCCGAGGTCATACATTTTTGCAATTTTGTCGCTCCTGCCTTCAAAATCGTCTCTGTCATCAATCGGGAAAGTCGCATACGGGGTTACAACATAATACCTGACCGACATATAATTTCGGGATTTCAATCATATATGTCAAATAATTGCCGCGGTCGGCCGGGTCGTCGTTGCGCTCAATCCAGTGGCCGGCGCTGTCCGAGGCAAAAAAGACAATACCATATCTGTCGTTTGCTTTGACAAGCCGGTCAATATCCTCCAGCGTCCCCGACACGCCGAACATAACAATCTCTTGGAAAAGGCTTGATATTCGGCTTCATTATATGATAAAATAACCTGTACGGAGCGCGGAGTAACACAGGAGGCTTTTGATGTCTTTTTTTTCGTCGCTTGTCCCCGACAGAGAATTTGAAAAATACAGCGATGTAACCCCCGAATTACTTGAGTCCGAGGGTATTTCGGCGCTGCTTGTCGACATCGACAACACGCTGGCCCCTTACGAGCAGCCCGAGCCCGACGAAACCCACTTCGGCTGGCTCAAGAGACTCAGGGAATCCGGAGTATCCTGCGCCTTAATATCAAACAACAAGCTCCCGCGGGTCGAGCGCTTCGCTCGGGAGTTGGGCATCCCGGCATATGCAGACTGCAAAAAGCCCCGGACAAAACACCTGCGGCGGGCGCTGTCCGGGCTGGGCGTGCCGCCCGGGCGCGCCGCAATTCTCGGCGACCAGATTTTCACCGACTGCCTTGCCGCCAAAAGGCTGGGCATGAAGGCCTACATCGTCCCGCCGATAAAGGACAAAAAAAACCTTTTTTTCAGGTTCAAGCGGCTGCTTGAGAAGCCCTTTCTCAGAGCCGGAAAACAAAATCGAAAGGAATACTAAAATGGGAAATCCCCTTTTCGGGCCGGCCGGCAACAGCGATTCATTTTACGCCGGGGGGCTGAAGCACACATACCAGGCGCCGGCATGGCTTTTCTCAATGGGCCTTGGGGCATATGAATATCAGGCCGGCAACGGGCTTACCGCCAGCGAGGCCACGCTCCGCCGGATAGGCGAAGAAGCGAAAAAATACAGCATTGCAATGTCGCTGCACGCGCCGTATTTTATATCGCTCTCGGGAACAAACCCCGAAATTCGCGCAAAGAGCATAAACTACATCCTGCAGTCGCTGCGCGCCGCCGGATTTCTCGGCGCCGACATTATTGTAATACATACCGGCAGCGCCGCGAAAATCAGCCGCGCCGAGGCCATGGCTCTGGTGCGCGACACGCTGGAGAGGACGCTGGCGGCGGCCGGCAACACGCAGGTAAAGCTCGGCCTTGAGACTATGGGCAAGGTAAACCAGCTCGGCACGCTCGACGAGGTTATTGAGCTCTGCGGCATCGCACCTTGCTTTGTCCCGGTGGTCGACTTCGGGCACCTTAACGCCCGCGCGGCAGGCGGGCAGTTCCCCGACGCCGACAGCTATGCCCGGATATTCGACACCATAGCCAACAGGCTCGGGGACGAGGTCGCTAAAAACCTGCACTGCCATTTCTCAAAAATTGAATATACCGCTGCCGGCGAGCGGCGCCACCTCACCCTCTCGGACGAGGTGTACGGTCCCGACTTTCTGCCGCTGGCCGAGACAATTGTGCGCTACGACCTCTCGCCGCGCATAATCTGCGAGTCTGACCGAACCATGGCCGAGGACGCCCTTGCCATGCAGGAAATATACAGAAGCTTATTGAGGTAGCAGCATGACACATCTTGAAAAGCTGAAGTCAGTACTTGGCGGCGCAAACCCCGATGCCGTGATTATCTCGTCGGGTATTAATCAGCGCTATATCTCGGGCTTTCCCTTCACCGACGGATATCTGCTTGTCACACGCGGCAAGTCCTACCTTGTCACCGACTTCCGCTATGAGGAGGCCGCCCGCGCCGGGGCCGACCCCGGTCTTGAGGTATCCGCCCCGCAGCACGGGATGCTCGACTTTATCGCCGAGCGGATTTTTGCGGACGAATGCCGCAGCGTCGCCTTTGAGGAGGAGGCTCTCCCGTACGCAGCTTATGAAAAATTCAGGGCCGCCCTGCCGGGCGTCGAGCTGGTGCCGGTCGCCTCGGCCATCCTCTGGGGCCTGCGCGAAATCAAGGACGATAACGAACTGAAAAATATCGCCGCGGCGCAGGACATCGCCGACGCCGCATTTGAGCATATACTAAAATTCATAAAGCCCGACATGACCGAGCGCGAGGTCGCCCTCGAGCTCGAGTTTTTCATGCGCGGGCAGGGTGCCGAGGCTATGGCGTTTGAGACAATCGCGGTCTCGGGCAGCGCCTCCTCGATGCCGCACGGGGTTCCGCGTGACAGGAAGCTTGAGCGCGGGTTTCTCACAATGGACTTCGGCGCAAAGGTCAATGGTTACTGCTCGGACATGACCCGCACCGTCGTTCTCGGGTCGGCCAACGCCGACATGAAAAGGCTTTACAACACAGTGCTCAGCGCCCAGCTTGCCGCGCTTGAGGTAATTAGGGAGGGTGCGGGCCTGAGCGAGGTAGACCTCACCGCCCGCGGCATTATAGACCGGGCGGGCTATGAGGGCTGCTTCGGCCACAAACTGGGACACGGCGTCGGCCTGTTCATCCACGAGAACCCGCGCCTCTCCCCGACCGCCCCCGAGGACGCCCGCCTTGTTTCGGGCCAGGTCGTGACCGTCGAGCCCGGCATATATATAGCCGGGAAATACGGCTGCCGGATTGAGGATTTGGTCTGCGTAACAAAAGACGGTTTAATCAACCTGACGCACAGCCCCAAGGAGCTGATAGAACTGTTCTAACGAGGGACGAATATGAAAATCGAAATCAAGCCCCT
>DURE01000054.1 GCA_012837425.1 Clostridiales bacterium | reverse complement strand
TCGAGATGGCGGCCTGCGCCGGGCTGCCGCTTGTCGGCGAGCGAAAAAATCCCCTGCTCACCACCACATACGGCGTCGGCGAGCTGATACTCGACGCAGCCCGGCGCGGGTGCAGAAAAATCATCGTCGGGCTCGGGGGCTCGGCCACAAATGATGCCGGCTGCGGCATGGCCGCGGCGCTCGGCGTGCGTTTTGAGGGCAAGGGCGGCTCGTTTATTCCGACCGGCGGCACGCTTTCTGACGTGAAGAAAATCACAGTCAACCTCCCGCCGGAGCTATGCGGGGTTGAAATTGTAGCCATGTGCGATATCGACAACCCGCTGTACGGCGAAAAGGGCGCAGCCTGTATTTTCGCACCCCAGAAAGGCGCTGACGCCGGGGCGGTGCGATTGCTCGACGAGGGGTTGATTCACATTAGCAAAATTATAAAACGCGACCTCGGGGTCGACGTCTCGGCCATTCCGGGAGGCGGCGCAGCCGGGGGAATGGGGGCCGGAATGGTCGCCTTTCTCGGCTCAAGCCTCAGGCCCGGGATTGAGACGGTGCTTGACACCGTCGGCTTTGACAGGGCGCTCCAGGGCGCCGACCTTGTGCTCACCGGCGAGGGCAGGCTCGACACCCAGTCGCTGCGCGGTAAGGTGGTAATCGGGGTTGCCCGCCGGGCAAAAAAGCACGGGGTGCCGGTGGTCGCGGTAGTCGGCGGCTATGACGCCGACCTTGACGCTGTGAATCAGGAAGGGGTCAGCGCGATATTCAGCATCAACCGCCTGCCCGAGCCGCTTGAGGTCAGCGGGCCCAAGACCCGCGAGAACTTTGCCCTTACCCTGCGCAACATCCTGCGGCTTATCAGGCTCTATCAAATGCCGGTATAACCAAGCAGAACGCACCCAGAACCTTTGCGGTCGGCCGTGCTGGTGGTTAAAAAACAGCCCCGGGGCGAGAATACCCCGGGGCTGTTTTCTCTATCCTTGTTTGTCGGGTGATTATTTCACTCTGCTGCTTCTCCGCTTTGTCACGACCAGCGCGGCAAGCGAGATGAAGGAGACTGCCATGGCAACAACTACATAGATTGTTGCGTCGCCTGTGGCCGGCTCTTTGTTGGGGGCTGCATTGTAGGTTCTGAGCATGTCGGCCTCGGTGTACTCGTTGACCCAACCGGTCACCTTGATATTGTCGATGGTAAGTTTGACTCTCTGCGAAACGAAGAAGCCGATTGCAAACTCGCCGTAGTTGGTCTGTGCGCCCCAGTATGCGTTGGCGGCAACTTCGGAATTCTTGTCATCGGGGTCGGTGAGGTAGGTTGCGGGTTTGGATACCAGTATGTCGTTAACGTAAAGCTCAGGACCCTTCACCTGGTTGACTTCGATTCTTATGTTGAGGGTTCTGCCGAGCATAGGTGCATAGGCTGCTTTCTGAGCTTCATCAAACGTCCACATATCGACTTTGGTTCCAAGCACTTTGACTTCACCGTTTGTAAGTTTGTTGATAATGGACGACTTTCCGGCTGTAGCAGCACCGGTGTCAAGATTAGCAGCATAATGCTCTGAGGTCTGATGGTCATAGGTTGTGTAATGGCCGCCGGCAATACGTCTCTGGTTGTTGCCCGAGCCATTGACGCGGAGAATAAAGATATCATATGAGGTCTTTCCGTTGAAGTTGTAGATAACGCCGCAGTATCTGTTGTTCTCATTGGCGTCAAGGTATGTAACCTCATACTCAATCGTATAGTCGGACCTTGCAACCTTCTCCATGCTCAGCGAGGGATATGCAACCACAAGAGCGTCGGTAGAGTCTATGTCTCCGTCGGCGGTCTTAATTGCTCCGTCGCCGCTTAGATCGACATCAAGGTTGTCGCAAACAAGCTTTTCATTCTCGATGTAATACCTTACCGTTCCGCCGTTGCTGAGGAAGGTTGTCATTTCCCATCCGAGATTCATCTCATCAAAGAATGCCTGTGTGTCGGTCTTGTATTTGTCTACATTGCTCGGGTCGTAAACAATCGGCTCGGTATTCGGCATACCGAAGAAGTTCTCCTGGTACACAATGTAGCGGATGGAGGTTTCGTCGGTAATAACTCTGTTCTGTATGTAGGCCAAATCATCACTTATTGTGGCGCCGTTGGCCTGCATGTTTGCCATCTGGCTGGAAAGCAACAGTCCGGGCGTGGCGAAGTTCATGCGGTCCCAGTCGCCGAACTTTATGTTGCCGGCAGCTTTGCCTATTTGATATTTGCTGGCAGCGTCTGTATAAATAAAGTTGTAGGAAACATCGGCTGTGGACCCGGTTCCGGTATTGCCCCAGAGTTGATTATGCTTATACTGAAGGTTCTTGGTGGCGTCTCCATCGGCATAATTCACAGTCATATAGCTTACGCACTTGCCAATGGTAGTCTTCGGAGCTTTATTATCAACCTCAATATTTTCTGTCTTAATAAGACCATATACCCTGTAGCCGCTGTTGGCTCCGTTGAAACGTCCGTTGAACCTGGTCAGGTCGTTGTTGTAGTTATTGGCACCTCTATAGGCACAATTTTTAATTTGTGTTCCGTTGGGCAGGTAAGTATTTGCTGTGGTGCTGTTTGAGCCGTTCGCGTCAACCGCTACAAACACTATGTTCTTAAGCGCATCCTCGCTGTACTTATCTATGCGATGGTATTCTTTGAACTCGTCAAATGTAAGGGCCGCCTCTTTGGCATATTTGGCTGCGCCATACGCATCAAAGGTATAAAGCCAGATAACCGCAGTCTGACCCGGGCCAAGCTTTGCCTCAGCGGGGTTTTTCACATACATAGAGGGGTCGTTGTCGGCCTGAGCGGATGTTCCTATTGTGCCGAAACCATTCGGACTGTCGTCCGGGGACTGAATCGGGTTGACCTTTTTTATCGTCTTGTCTGCAGGATCGGCACCGAGTGTGGCATCAGCGTAAACGAGCGACCACTCATAGAGATTAATTGTCGAGTCACTCGTGTTCACTACCTCAATGAACTCATATGCGTCGCCGCCGTCTGAGCCCGATTGAGACCACCCGCCGGTGTCAACAACGAGTTCGGTGATTAACAGCTCCGGAAGCGTAACAGCAACGCCAGCGCTTGCCGGAAACACCGTGATCAGCGCGGCAAGCATGACCACGATTAGAGTAACCGAAAGAATTTTTTGCATAGTAAATATACCTTCCTTTTTAATTGTATTTTAACTGAAAGTGTGGACCGCCTGAGGAAACACGCGATAACTCCGAACCCTCTCCTCCTTTGCTCTTTGTTGGCTTAATTATATTCATTTTGCCTTCTGGTGTCAATGCCAAGTCGTCTTTTTTTTAATATAAAACAAGCATTTTGACGTCATTTTCAAAAGAATTTACTTTATTGAGAAAGTTTATTCACAAACGGGACATTTTTATCCCGCCTCCCGAGTCTCCGGGACCCCGCGGGTTTGGAAATCCTATCCGGGCCGGCCTGCCGCAGAGTGCTTGCCTAAGCTCAGCAGTATTTAAAAAACTCTGTGCGGTAACTAGGGTCGCTAGGTTCCCGTCCGAAAAAACGGCTAAATAATGCTCCGTGTGAAGGCCTTTCCTCAAACAAGAAATCATAGCATCTTTGTTGCCGTTATTATAGCACGCACCCCATAACTTGTCAAGTGTTTTTTGAGGTTTTATTGCCGATTTGTAAACAAACTATGAATTTTCTTCACTATGCACAAATCGCGAGTGCTTATATTGGCTATTATCAACAATAACGGCATACCGTAACCGGTGGCTTTTCAATAGTTTGAGTGAACTTTTTTCAGGCCCTTATTTTTACTTGCAAAAATAAATCGCATATGATAAAATTATCTATGAATCCAGACCCAGAATACATAAGGATATTTTAGCCGCCTTAGCGGCATGGAGGTATGATATATGTCAAAAAACAATATTGTCGACTGGACTACCATCACAAACTTCGTTGTAGATGCATTTGTCGGCTATGGCGTCCCGCGGAATGACGCTATAATCTGCGCCGACGTGCTCCTTGAGAGCGACAAACGCGGCATCGAGTCTCATGGCGTCAACCGATTCAAGCCCATCTACCTTGACAGAATCAAGGCCGGGATACAGAATCCCGTCACCAAAATTACGGTAGTCAAGGAAACAGAGACCACCGCTGTACTTGACGCAGGCGACGGCATGGGGCAGGTAGCGGGCTACCGCGCCATGAGTATGGCCATAGAAAAAGCCAAGCGCTACGGCATGGGCGGCGTGGCGGTGCAGAATTCCTGCCACTACGGCATCGCCGGTTACTATACCTCGATGGCGACGCGGGCCGGCTGTGTCGGTATAACCGGCACCAACGCCCGCCCGTCGGTTGCCCCGACATTCGGGGTTGAGAACATGATGGGCACCAACCCGCTGACTATAGGCCTGCCCACCGACGAGCCTTTCGACTTCAACCTCGACTGCGCGACCTCCATCGTTCAGCGCGGCAGGATAGAGTATTACTCCAGAATCGGCAAGGACACCCCCGCCGGCATGGTTATCGGACGTGACGGGCAACCCCAGACCGACTCGGTGAAGATACTAAAGGACCTGAATACCGGAGGCGCGGCGCTGGCCCCTCTCGGCGGCATCGGCGAGGAGCTCGCAGGATATAAGGGCTACGGCTACGCAGCGGCGGTCGAGATTCTCTCGGCGGCCTTTACCGGCGGCCCCTTCATGAAAGCCCTGTCGGGCATCGGCAAGAGTGGTGAGAAGATTCCCTTCCACCTCGGCCACTTCTTCTTTGCAATTGACACCGGGCACTTCATGGGCGAGGTCACCTTCCGCAAGACTGCCGGCGACATCTGCCGCGCGCTGCGCGCCTCTGCAAAGGCGCCGGGCTGCGACCGGATTTATACCGCCGGCGAGAAGGAATTTGATTGCCGCATAGCGCGCAAGAACGGGGTTCCGATAAACGACGCGGTTCAGAAGGAGCTTGTAGCAGTCCGCGACGAACTCGGCCTGACCCAATACAAATTCCCCTTTGAGGACTGAATAACCCCGCGCAAAAAACGCAGCCGACCGGCTGCGTTTTTTTGTCGGTAATCTGCCCGCCGCCCCCGCAAAAGGCAGCCCGCACAGGCCCACCCGAAGACCTCACAATATTATGTACCTTGCCCCCGCAAGGCTGTCGGCCGAGTCGAGCGAGCCGGCAAATTTGAGCGAGTTCGCCGCGGCTACCTTATCTGCGTCGGCGTGGTATTTTTTTGATATGCTCCAGAGCGTGTCGCTCTCGTCGGGATAGCATATAACCCACTCCCCGCGACCTTTACGGACGGCGCCCGAAAAATTCGCTTCATTTACCATCCTATACGGGCGCTGGCCACATACCCTCACAGCCGCCGACACTTCGGAATCGACCGCAACCCTCTCGCCGTCCATCCTGGCCCGGCAGCCGGTGACCGTGAGGATTGCCGACCCTTCGGGCGTGCCCTGCGGGGCGTCGAACTCATATCTGAAGGGCTGTGTCAGCTCTCGAGAGCCCCACTCGCTGCCGTCGGTGAATATGACATTATACCTGACCTCGCCGGTCATAAGGCAGCGGCCCTTCTCACAGGTCATGGCACCCATCGAGGCGCTGCCCTCTGCGTCGACAATCCGCGCGCCCGCCGGTATGTTGTTTTCCTTGGCATCGAAAACCCCGCTCTGGGTGAAGTTCCCGTTCATGCAGCGCAGTGATGCCGGAAGCGACCATTCCTTAAACGAGATCTCCCCCCCGGCGGCTGTTGAATAAATATCCTTTGTGTACTCAAAGGTTTCGTTCTTCTGTGCCTCGGCGTTGAGCGCCATGGCCGCCTCGCTTATAAGCCTCCCCTCTCCTACTGTTATTGTTATATCAGTGCAGGTGCCCCAGGCGCGGGTGTCCCACCCCGGGGTGACGCCGTCTATCTCGACCTCATACGTAAAGGGCAGTTTTCTCATCAGAATCTCAGGCACAGCGTCCCGCTCGTCGCGGCAGAGCATGATTTTAAGTATCAAATCCCCGCGGCAGATCACACCACCATTTGTCGCTGTCGCCTCGCTGACAAACACGTTGCCCGAAGCGCCGACAACCCGGATTTCGCCCTCCCTCTGCTCGGGGATAATCTCGTCGTTCATGGGGACGGCTTCCTCGGTGCCGCGCAGTATCAGGGCATACATGCCGGTGTCGGTAAGCCGGCGAAGCGTTCCGACGTTGTCAATACCTCTTATCCTCTCCTCGTGTCTGAAGTCGGCAAAGCAGCGCACATGTGCCCGTAGCCTTGCCCTTATCCCTATCCGGCGCGGCGCAATAACCCTGCCTACCACAATGTCCGGGACAATATCGGCCAGCACAACCACCCCGTCGGTGTCGATGACCGACTCGGCATCAAAGGGCACCTCAAATCCGTATTCGGCCGAGAGCCTTGTGGTATAGAGCTGCGAGTCGGCGCCGGCGTAGAGCACGTCAAAATGGGCGTTTCCCGAAAACTCGGCCCCCGACTCCGAGACATAGCGGGCAGGGGGAGGCAGGGTGATATTGACACGCAGAAGACGCCTGATTTCGGGCTGGTAGTCAGGCAGCGTGAAATCTTCGGAGAGTTCTGTCGCAATTATCCTGTCGCAGACCGGAACCCTGAAGTTCCCTGTGTAGAATTCGCCTTTATTATACCTTTCCATAGACATATTTCCTCCGAGTAGTATGTTCGGTTCAGTATATGCCGCATATCCCCTCATTATTACGCCCCGGCGCGGCACGTCCGAAGAATTCGGCCGCCGCTGCCGAGTAAATTCCCCTGCGGCTAAAAAATCGGCCGGGACGGTTGCCCTCGGCCGACAAATATGTTATAATTATGCTAAAATAATGATAAAAGCAACAAATGCCAGTGGCCAATACAAAAAAGGAACAGTCAAATATGCTGAAAATCTTTCATACCGCAGACCTGCATCTTGACAGCCCTTTCTCCTCGCTCCCAACGGCAAAGAGTGAGGAGCGCCGGGAGGGCCTGCGCCGGACCTTTATGAAAATGATGGAGTACGCCGCCCGCGAGGCTGTCGACCTCATCCTCATTTCGGGCGACCTTTTTGACTGCTCCTACATCAGCCGGGACACCTCACAAATCCTTAGCAAGTGCTTTGGGGCGGTGAGCTGTCCGGTGGTGATAAGCCCCGGGAACCACGACCCCTACACACCCGGGAGCATTTATGCGTCGGGAATTCTGCCCGGGAATGTCTACATATTCAAAACCGAGAGCCCGTCGAAATTCGACTTTCCCGGACTCGGCGTCAGGGTCTGGGGCTCGGCTTTCACCCGCGAGAGATATGACGGCAGCGTGCTGGCCTCTATATTCAGCCTGCCCGAGGACAGAATAAATATCCTCTGTCAGCACGGCGACACGCGCTCGCCGCTCTCGCACCACGCCCCCCTCTCACCGCGCGATATAGCCTACAAGGGCTTTACCTACGCCGCGCTCGGACATGTCCATGTGGCCCCCGACCCGGTAGTCATCGGGGAGACCACCGTCGCCTATCCCGGCTGCCCCGAGGGGCGCAGCTTTGACGAGCCGGACTTCGGCGGGGCACTGCTTGTCACCATCGAGGACAAAAAGACAAGGCTTGAAAAAATCAGGTTCGCCGAACGCAGGTACATGGTTGAGCAGCTCGACGTCACCGGGGCCGACAACGACTCGTTTGTCGCCGGGAAAATCCGCGAACTTATCAGGGAAAAAGGATATAGCGGCGACACCGCGCTGAGGATTATCCTTGTCGGCGAGGTGTCTTTAGGGTACAAGCCTAACACAGACGCGCTTGCAGCCGACTGCGCCGGGGAGCTCTATCTGCTCGAGGTCAGGGAGCGCACCCTCCCCTGCTTTGACGCCGGGTATCTTGAGGATGATTTGTCGCTGCGCGGGGTCCTCTACCGTGTGCTTGCCGAAAAAATGAGGCAGGGCAGCGAATACGACCGGCAGGTGGCGGCCGCCGCCCTGCGCTACGGCCTTGCCGCGCTGGACGGCCGGCCGGTCGTCTGAAAATACGCTTCTGTGCATGGGGTTTGATATATGAAAGTTCTTGTTATCAATATTGTCGAATTTGCCGGGCTGAAAAACAAAACCTTTATGCTCGGCGAAGGAATGAACATAATCGAGGGGCCCAATGAATCCGGAAAATCCACGATTTTAGCCTTTATTAAGTTCGTGCTTTACGGTTTTTCGCGCCGCACCGCGGGCGAGGAACTGGGTGAGCGCGAGCGCTATGTCAGCTGGACCGGGCGGCGGGCGGCCGGAAGCCTTGTCCTGTCGGCGCGCGGCCGGTGCTGGCGGGTTGAGCGGGACGGCATTGTGCAGCCCCGCGGCTCGCGCGAGAGCTACGTTGAGAACGCGGTAAAAATAATCGACGACAATACAGGCGCCCAGGAGAAAACCGACCTGTGCCCCGGCGAGTTTTTGCTCGGCATCCCGGCCGAGGTCTTCACAAGTACCTGCCATGTCGCGCAGTCAAATCTGAGCGGCATAGATTCCAAGGAGGTTGGCTCAAGCATTGAGAACCTGCTGTTCTCGGCCGACGAGAGGTTTAACGCCGAGCACGCCGCTGACATACTAGAGAGAGCCCGGCGCAGCCTGCTCTACAAAAACGAGCGCGGGGGCGAGATTTTTGACCTGCGCGCCGAGTATACCGCGCTGCACAACCGGCTGTCCGTTGCCACCGCCAAAGCGCGCAGTATTGTTGAAAAAGAAGCGCTGGCCTGCGAATATGCACAAAAAGCTGAAAAAATAAAAAAATCGCTCGAGGAGCTTGAGGCCGCGTGGGAAAACAGCGAGGTTGTCCATATCCTTGGGAAATTCGATTCATTGCGACGGCTTGAGGACAGGCTCGCCGGGCTGGAGCAGACCCGCCGGGAGCTTGGGTCCGACTCGTTTCCCGACGGCTTTTGCCCGGACCGGCAATACGCGGCCGAACTCGGCGCCCTCTCTCGCGAGCTTGCGACCGCCGAGGGCTCACTCATGCGCGCCGAGGCCGAACTGCTCAAACTCGAAACTGCTGTCCCTTATGACGAAAAAAAATTAAAAATTGCAGAGCATTTGACCTCGAGTGCCGCGGGGGGGACCGAAGGCGCGCTCTGCAGCTACCGGATGCTCAAAAAATCAGCCAAAGCGCCAAAGACCGCCGGGCTGGTCCTGCTGCTCTTCGGCGGCATAGCGGCAGCCGGCGCCGTGCCGGCAATCCTCACGTCGCTCATACTGCCGGGCATTGTCGCCGCCGCTGCTGGCGCCGCGGCGCTTTTGGGCGGGACTTTCATGCTCATGCTGAGCGCTAAAAGGCGCCGGGCACTCTTTGAATATCTCGGGATGCTCGGCCTTGGTACCGACCCCGGCGAGAACAAGCTGGCCGGGCACCTGACGAGCTGCTTTGACGCCGCCGAGGCCAAGCGCCAGTACGACATCGCGCTCGGGGCGCGGCGGGGCGTGGTTGAGATCAACCGAAAAAAGCTCTCGGAGCTGCGGGAAAGCTGCTGTGCCGGACTGGCTAAGGTCGGCTTTGAAAATAACGAAAACCTGGCCGACGCGCTCTTGCAGGCCGCCGATTTAGTGACCAAGTTCTGTGCCGCCCGCGAGAGCCTTGATATAAAAATTGAAAATATCAAAGCCGAAATAGCGTCAGGCCGCGAATACCTCTTGAAATTCGACGAGGCTGCACTGCGCCAAAAAGCCGAAGCGCTGCCCGAGACCGAGCCCATGACCTCCGAAGAATACAGGCGCCGGCGCGCCGAGCTTATTCTGGCGCAAAAGGCGGCCGAGGAGAAAAAGAACGAGATTGAGCGCCAGCTCATAGCGCTGGATGCCACCACCGAGAACCCGCGCCGGCTCGCGCCACAGCTTGAGCAGTGCGCAAACAGACTCTCGGAGGCAGAGCTGCAGCTTGATGCAATCAAGCTCGCACAACAGGCGCTGGCCGAGGCCAGCACTCAGCTCCGCCGCTGGGTAACGCCGAAACTCAAAAGCAAAGCCGGCGAGCTTTTGGGAGGGCTCACCGGCGGCAGATATTCAGATATCGGGGTCGGGCAGGATATGTCGGTAACAATAAACGCCGGCGGCTTCACCCGCCCGCTCGCCGCAATGAGCGGCGGGACGCGGGACGCGGCTTACATATCGCTGCGAATAGCGCTGACCGCCCTGCTCTGCCCGGACGGGGCGCCGCTGCTTATCGACGAGGGGCTCGCACAGCTTGACGACCTACGCGCGGCAAACCTGATATCGATGCTCATGTCATGGTGCGGCGAGCAGGGCGGCCAGTGCCTGCTGTTTACCTGCCACCGGCGCGAGGCGGCGCTCGTGGGCGAGGGGGCGACGCATATTGTCATATAGACCGGTCCGAGGTTATGTTGCGCTATAGTATAGCAATGGCGCGGACCGGCGAACCGTCGACCCCCGAGCATTTTACCGGCAGCGCGGCAAATGTAAAGAGGTTGTCGCCGACAAGCCCTAAGTTGCAGAGGTTTTCAAACACAAGAAAACCACGTTCCTGCCCGAGCAGCCGGCGGTGTAGCATAAGCGGGGGTGAGCTGCCCTGCGGGTCAAGGCTCGGCGTGTCAAGTCCGATACCGCGCTTTTGGGTCTGCACCAGATAATCGGCGACCTCCCAGCTGATAACCGGGAAGTTGCGCATATACCCGTCAAGTCCCCAGACCTTGTCCCACCCGGTGTTAAAAAGCAGGAAATCGGCTCGCTCTGCCTTTTCCCTGTATTTTTCAATATGCAAAATGCCAATGCAGCCGCCCGGGCCGACCCCCGAGGCGTCTATCACAAGCCCGGTGCCCACAAAAAAGCTGATATCAAAATCCCCCAGCATGGCCCCCTCCGGGAAGACATGCCCGGGCGCGTCGACATGCGTACCGGTGTGCGAGTAGAGCTGAATCGAGGTTTCACGAAAACCGTCGGCCTCGCAGGTGCGGACCGGGAAGATTTGCGGCCTGCCGTCGCCGGGGTAGACCGGCATTCCGGGGGCTATTGTATGTGTCAGGTCGATTATTTTCATGGCTTTCCTCAACTGCGGCTTATCCTGATAATTATATATGGCTTTAATATACCTGTCAACATATTCGGGCAGCAAAGTCAATTTTTCACACAACACTGCTGGCTGATCACGCAGCAGGCAAAATACTATTGAAGGGGTTTTTTATGAAACCGGTTGTATTCCTGCGCCAACGCATAAAAAAGCTCACCTACTCGGCCATGTTCCTTGCCATCTCCCTGCTTCTGCCCCAGGTTTTCCACCGGTTCGGGGATTTGGGCAGAATACTTCTGCCCATGCACCTGCCGGTAATCCTCTGCGGCTTTGTCTGCGGCTGGCCGTGAGGGCTTGCGGTCGGCCTGGTCTCGCCGCTTATCAGCTCGGCCATGTTCGGAATGCCGCCGCTCTTTCCCGTCGGGGTTGCGATGACCTTCGAGCTCGCCGCCTACGGCGCCATGACCGGGCTTATGCTCAAGCTGTTCCCGAAAAAAATCGGATATATATACCTGAACCTGATATTGTCCATGGTTTCGGGCCGGCTGGTCTCGGCCGCCGTTCAGTTCATTGTCGCGGGGCTCGGCCACACCGGATTCAGCCTTGCCGCCTTCTGGAGCGGCACGGTTGTGGTCGCGGCTCCCGGCATTGCCCTCCAGATACTATTGATTCCCCCGCTGGCAATCGCATTTCGCCGGGCGGGGCTGAGTCCTGACAGTTAAGAAATGTTATAGCGGGGCTGCGCATTCTTTACGCAGCCCCGCTTTTATTAACCCTTGCTTACCTGTATCTGAATGACCTCATTCATTGAAATGTACTCGTTGCTCTTTGAGACCGCCACTACTGTGCCCTTGGGGAACATTGTGGGATCGGCGACGTCGACATAGGTAATCTCGTAGGTTATTGACGCCCCCATTTTGGTAAAATCATAGAATATCGCCGGGAGCTCATTCTCAGCCCTGCCGACCAGGTTGCCGATATAGGGTTTGCCGGCCGAATAAACCAGCGTAACTCTGTTTTTTTCCTGGGTCACATAGCCGCCGGGTTTCACCGACTGGGATATCAGGCCGCCGTAGGGTACTGTGTCGCTGTATCTCATCTCTATCACGACAAAGATTCTCGGCTCCAGGTCGGCCGCATTCTCCTTGAGTACGTCCGAATAATTCGGAACCTGTATGAATACCACCGGGTCGTCCTGCTGAGGCGGAGGCTCAACGCCCAGGCCATTGCTGACCTCAAAATCAATCACGGTATGCAACTCAACCGCCTCGGAGTTCTTGGAGGCCTTGACTATGGTGCCCTTCGGCGAAGTTGAATTGACGTAGAGTATCGTGTACATGAGCGAGGCGCCTTTGCGGTTGAGCTCGTAAAACAGCTCGGGAAGCGAAGCTTCACTCGTCCCTATAAAGTTGGGCAGATAGGGCTTGCCCAGCGAGTAGACCACCGAAACATCGTTGTCCTTCGGATGCACCCAGGTTCCGACCGCCACCGACTGTGAGATAAATCCGCCGTAGGGAACCGTCTCGCTGTATTTAAGCACCACACTTACATTGAAGCCCGGAGAAACAGACATGGCGTCTTCTTTATAGACCTTGGAATAGTCGGGTACTATAAGCCCCGGCCCGTCGGACACGACAAATTCAATGGTAGTGCCGGGTTCGATTCTGGTATCTGGCTCAATGCTCTGGGAGATAATGCGGTTTTCTCCCACTTCTTCGGAGAGCGTCGAGGTAAATACCGCGACCATCCCGTTGGAGGCGCACCATGACTCAACCTCGCTCCTGAGCCGACCGAAGAAATCTTCGAGCACGCGACTATTGTATGATTCGTATGGCCCTCTTGAAACATAAACCGTCAAAGAGTCGCTGCGCTTGAAGTTGGTCTCGTCAATGTAAACATTGCCGAACTGATAGCGCGTTACAACCCCCTTGGGGTATTCGTTGCTGTACTCCTCGTATATATTGGTGCTTTTCAGCTTATTCTCTTCTATCCACTGCCGGATTTCGGACGGCTTCATGTTTATGAGGTCGGGCACCTGAATTTTGGCATTCGGGTCGGCGCCGAGGCTGTATGTGACCTCAATCGTCTTTTTCGGGGCCAGCTTTGTGCCGCCGGGGATTGACTGTGAAATGATATGGTCCTCCTCGACTTCCATGCTGTAGACCGTTTTTTCAACGAGATACAGCTTGTTGTCAAGGCACCACTTTTTCATCTCGGCGATGGTTTTCCCTTCAAAGTCGGGCAGCTCCACCATCGTGAAAAACCTCACGGCAACCACAATGCCCGCAACAAGCGCCAGCACTATGAAAATGGTAAGTATTACGCGCAGAAAATTTCTTTTGCCGTAGTTTTTGTCAATTTCGATTTCGTGCTCGGTGCTCCTGATTCCGCCTCCCTGTACCCCGGTATTCCTTTGTTCTTCCACACGGGCGGCTGGTTTTGGCGCCGGGGCTGACGTGGTCGGATTTTTCGACTCCTCCGCCGGCCTTACATCCGCCCTTTCGGGCTTGACCGCCGGCTCTGCAGCCGGCACTTCGGTTTTTATAGCAGGAACAGCATCGGCAGACCGAGGGGCGGCCGGCTTTTTGATCGCATCTGCCGGAGAGGTTATCGAGCCCTCGGCCGCCTTCTGGTTCAGCTTATCCAGAAAATTGGCCATCGTACGTGAATACTCCTTTTTTAAGACGTATAACTTCATCTGCCTGTGCCGCGATGTCTGACGAGTGGGTTACGATTATTACGCATTTGTTGTAATCGTGCGCCAGGGACTTAAAAATCTCGACAATTTCCATTTCCTTTTCCTCATCGAGATTGCCCGTAGGCTCGTCGGCTAAAAGCAGGTCGACGTCTGTGGCAACCGCGCGGGCAATAGCTACCCGCTGCTGCTCGCCGCCCGAGAGTTTGTTGACCGTTCTGTCGGCCTTCGTCTTGTCGATGCCGACATAACGAAGCAGGTTGTAGGCGGTCGCCTTCTTGTCTTTGGGGATTTTGTTCTCGGTAATGCTCATGGCGACAAGCACGTTCTCAACCGCTGTCATGTACGGGATCAGGTTATAGCTCTGAAAGACCATGCCCACCTTGTTGCGGCGGTAATTCTCATATCCTATACGGCTGATATTCACGCCCTCGAACAGAACCTCGCCGCCCTTAGGCGTGTCAAGCGCCGCGATCATGGCCAGAAAAGTGGTCTTTCCGCTGCCCGACTCGCCGAGAATTGTATAAAACTTGCCGCGCTCGAAATCAAACGATGCATCCCGGAGGATAAAGCGGCGGGTGTCACCGTCCTGGTAATAATAGCTCAGGTTTTTAACCGATAATATGTTTGGCATGACGCACTCCCCCTTACATCAGTATCTGCCGGGGCCGAAGCCGCAGCGTGTATATAATCGGAACCAGCGTCGATACCAGCACGCTGCCCATTCCGACAAGGTATATGAACAGCACGGTCTTTGCGTCAAGACTGACTTTGTACAAACCCATGACTTCTTCGGTGGAAATCCGGTCTTCGTTATTCTCGTACCCGCCGCCGGGATAAACGTCAATAGCCACTCTGTAGCCATAATCGCCATCTTGCGCCTGGCTTTTCTGCTCCTCGGCCAGCTGGTTCTCAAGCATGGTAGCCGACATGTTGGAGGCCAGCAGGTTGCCGGTGAATACTGACAGCGAGACGGCTATAAGGGCGATTATCAGCACCTCGGTCAGAATCTGCGTGGCAATAGTGCCCCGGCGTGCGCCGAGCGCCAGATATATGCCCATCTCGTGCCTGCGGTCGCGCAAGAACAGCGTGACCAGAAGGCTGATTATCAGAATCGTCGCGCCGACCGCAACCCACATGACTATTTCGGATATCCACTCGACGTTTGCCATCGGGGTGCGGATACTGTCAAACGACTTGGCGTTGTTGACGAATATCAGGCCCTCGGGAAGATACTGCTTGTTCTGGGACTCAAACAGCTCAACGTCATCGGGATGTTTTAGTACGAAAGCCGATGTGGCGTCGGTATACGCGCCGCCGTCGCTCATCCCGGCAGCCTGCATTTCTTGCTGTATCTCGCCGACACAGGCATTTATCGCCCTGTTTACGGTATAGACCGTATTGATAAGCGGGCTGTCCTGCTCGATGACCTTGCCGTCTCTGTCTGTATACAGCACCGGCTTTGCGGTAAAGATGCCTATTATTTTGAATTCAAACTCAAAGGTTTTGATAATTTTCGGCTCTATGGGAACCGGCAATATCCCTATGTCACCGTCCACGGCCGCTCTTTCCTTGTATACAATAATGTCCGAATAATCGTAAAGGGTATAGAGGAAAGTTACGGTTGAACCCACATTGAGCGCGTTGAGCTGAGCTACCTTGTCGGAAATCAGCAGGACTGGTTTCCCGCTGTCGATTTCCTCCTGGGTATATATCCGGCCTTCTTTTATGGTAATATCGCCGTTCTCGGCATCTCTGAGCGTGGTGCTCTGGCCGCCGGTAAGCGAGAACCAGCCGTTCCCCTCATAGGAGTAATCGGAATAATAATTCTTAACATCCCTGGCCTCAAAATGCTGATTTATCGAGTAGTCATAATACTTGATGTACTCCGACTGTCCGATTTTCTCAACCATCTCCGCGGTAATCGAAGGTACGACAACTTTGCCAACCGGGTTATTGTAAATAGCATCCCAGTCATACTGGATTGTCACCTCGACGCCCATTTTATCAAGGATGGCGTCCTCGGTGTTGACCAGCGCGTTCTTGACAGATATGGCGCCGGCTATGATATTGCTCAGCACAAATATGAGCGTAAGCAGGATAGCCGTTTTCCCCGGCCTGCGTACAATGCTGATTATGCCTCTTTTGAAGAAATTCAAAAAAATCCCTCCCTGTTTTTAGCCGGACAACCGAAATTACCGGCCATTAATATCGGTATATTAACACAGGACGGAACTGAATGCAAAAAGTTCCGGTAAATATTAAAATTTTTCCAAGAGCCGCACTTTCGTCCTATGGCTTGAGGTAAATCCTGTACCCCTCGGGTATCGCGGCCTCCTCGCGGGCGCGGGCGGTTTTCTGGTCCTGCCAGGCCGGGGCGTAGGGTGCCCTGCGGCAGCTCTCTATTCGGGCGTCCAGCTTTTCGCGGACTTGGGCCGGGTCGTCGGCCGTGTCAAATGCCTTTTCTATGTAATCTCCGAGCAGCCCCCGAAGCTCGGCGCAGCGCGGGTTTTTTGGGCCGTATTTGTTTTCGGTCTCGGGAAAGCTGTCAAAATAATAATACTTGTCGTCATATGCCGAGTAGACCAGCTTGTCGCGCTCCGAGGCGACCATAAAGAGCCCACCCGAGCTCTTTTCATACTGGGAGTACACATGCTCATGTCGCTCACTGAATATATCGACGCCGTCAAACTCGTCCTTGTCATATTCAATACCAGCCCAGGACAGCAGCGTCGGCTCAATGTCGACCAGCGACACCGGATCGGACCTGCGCCCCGGCGCCCTGCCGGGCATTTTGACAAGCAGCGGGACGCGGCAGGCGGCGTCGAGCATCGAACGCTTGCCGAAGCAGTTGAAGTCGCCCAGCAGTTCGCCGTGGTCGGCGGTAAATATTATGAGCGTGTCCTCATAAATCCCTTTTTCCTTGAGCGCCCCGACAATGCGCCCTATCTGAAAGTCCACAAAGGATATGCAGGCGTAATAATGGTTTATAATCTGGCTCAGCAGGTGCAGGTCGACTCCGACAGACAGCCCCTTGTGGCGGTTCTGTATGATGTTGTAGCAAGTCCAAAGGTCGGCATAGTTGTAGGGCAGGTTGGGTTTTACCGCCAAAAAGTCGCGGTAGAGTTTGTTCCAGGGCGCGGGGGGAGCGAAAGGCGGGTGCGGGTGGATAAAGGAGGACATGAGGAAAAAGGGCTTGTCTTCCTTATACTTTTTTATAAATTCCACGCTCCGGTCGCCTACCCAGGCACTGGGGTGGTCTGAGGCCGGCAGCTGCGAAATCTGAGGTATGTAATACATCTCGCTGCGCTGGCCGAAGATGTCGTAAACCCTGTCGTAACCCTTCTGGAGCAGATAATTATAATAGTCGTCACAGCCGCAGTAAAGCTCCTCCTGCGTGTGCCGCTCGTCAAACCCGTGCAGTGCGTAGGTTTCATAGGGGAAGTGCATTTTACCTATTCCGCAGGTGTAGTAGCCCATAGCCGACAGCCGCGCGTACATCCCGTCGCCGGTGTAATGCCCGCGGTGCGGGTTATTGCTGCAGCCGGTCCGGCAGGGGTACTGCCCGGTCATCATCGAATAGCGGGCCGGCACGCAGACCGGAGAGGGGGTCAGGCAGCGGTCAAAGACCACCGACTCGCGGCAAAGCGCGTCGAGAGCCGGGGTTTGTATGACTTCGTTGCCGAGCGCGTGAATGCAGTCGGCCCGAAACTGGTCGGCAAAAATCAAAAGAATGTTTTTCTTTTTCATGAGTGTCTCCTGCCTGTGCTGCCGGTTGTTGCCCAAAGAACAACCGCCGCATATTATTCATCGGCTCTCTCAATTATTACATTTTTTTGGGTTGAAGTCAATAGCAACAGTAAAAACAGAAGGCTGCGGAAAATCTCCCGTGGCCTTCTTTATATCCGCTTGGTGCCCCCCGGCAATCAAGGGGCCGGTGAGCTATGTATTAAGTTTTTATTTTCTCCTCTTTCTGATTACAAGTACTGCCGGGAGAAGCAGCGCTAGCACACCGGGGGTTATGCTGCTCTTGCAGCTTTTTTTATCGGTTTTGACAGGCGTGGTTGTGGTGTCGGCAGCGTCGGGTTCGGTTTCGGACGGGGGCGTGGTGACCTCTGCGGTCGTGGTTTCGGGGGGCGGGGTGGTGGTGACCTTCACGGTCGTGGTTTCCTCAGCTGTAGTGGTGGTGCTCGGGTCAAAGAAGGGGTCCTGCTCTGGCATAATAATTCCGAGCCATTCGGTAGCTTCTATGCGATCACCCGACCTAATTTCATAAATTTTGGTAAGGCCATTTGTCGGGTCAAACTGCAGATGCACATATGAATTGGTCTGGAAAGCCGCCACCTGGGACTCAAAGCCGGTTACTATCTGGAATTGATAGTCGTCTACCGTGGCCTCCTTGCGGACAAGATACAGGTAAATCCAGTTATCGCCGGTGTGGTTGAGCATGTAGAAGTTGCCACCGGTCACAAACTCGCTCGATGAGGTTACGTTGTGCTCGGCAATGAACATGTTAACCTCATCGGTGTCCTTAAAATAGCTGAATAGAAAATCTTCGGTTGTCAATTCTGAGGCGTTGCTGCTGCCGCTATTGCCCTTAATCCAGATGACACCGCACTGACCCGGCTCAATCATCGCCTTTTCGGGCTCTACTGCACCGCTTTTCGCTATGTCGGATTTGGCGTACTTGGTGATTTCGTTAAAACATATCACGATGCCGGTTGAGGAATTGGTGTAGGCAAGCTTGTAGTCCTTGAGATTTATCGGCTCCGAGGTGGTGTTGTAAATCTCAACATACTCGCCTTGGAAATCCGTGCCTGCGGGGTTCATGGTGAATTCTGTCATGAGCAGCGGCGGGACCTCAATAATGCTGGCGCTTGCCGGTATTGCGCCGAGCAGGGCCACCGCAAAGGATAAAACCAAAAGTGCCGGGAGTATTCGGGACGCTTTTTTCATGTCGGATGTCTCCTCCTTAAAAATAATTTAATAGGGTACATAATCCACAGCATGAGGTGTTTGTGTTAATTATATCATATTTTGGGATGATTGTCAATGTAATTTAAATAATTTGCTAAAAAATCAGGCAAAAATAACTCCGGCCACCGGTTTCAGGCCGGAGGCCGGTATTTTGCGTTTTACTTCGTGTTAACCAAACAGCGAAAATGCGGCAAACAGCGCCGGCATGATAGATGCGACCAGCGACACAACCGTTATCTGCGTGTTTATAGAAGGCCCGGCGGTGTCCTTGAAGGGGTCGCCGACCGTGTCCCCGACCACCGCCGCCTTGTGGGTGTCCGAGCCCTTTCCGCCCTCGTTGCCGGCCTCGATGTATTTTTTCGAGTTGTCCCACAACCCCCCGGCGTTTGACATGAACAGAGCGAGCAAAAGCCCCGAGACTATGTTGCCGAGCAGGAATCCGCCGACCGCCTTCACCCCGCCGATAAAGCCGACGGCGACAGTCGCGCCTATTGCCATCAGCCCGGCCGGAATCAGCTCGCGCAGCGCGCCGGCCGTTGCGATGTCTATGCACCTGTCATATTCGGGCATAACTCCCTTTTGGCCTTCGCGCAGGCCGGCTATAGTGGAAAACTGGCGGTGGATTTCGGCCACCATGCGCTGGGCGTTTCTGTCGACCCCGAGCATCAGCATGGCCGAGAAAACCGCCGGGATGGCGGCCCCCACCAGAATGCCGAAAAAGACGATCGGGTCGGTTATGACAAGCCCGCTTATAAGCTCCCGGCCGGCTTCTGCTAGCACCGCGTTGACCTCCGACATATAGGCTCCGAGCAGCGAGATGACGGTGAGCCCCGCCGCGCCTATCGCAAAACCCTTGGTAACCGCCTTGACGGTGTTCCCGGCGCTGTCAAGCTCGTCGGCAACCCGAACCGTTTCCTCGCCGAGGTTTCCCATCTCGGCCAGCCCGCGCGCGTTGTCGACTATAGGGCCGTAGGCGTCATTGCTGATTATCATGCCGACTATTGAGAGCATTCCGACCGCCGCCATAGAAATTCCGAACATGGCATACCCGTCGCCGAGCGGCTCGCAGATTTTATATGCACAGAGCGCCGAGAGCGCGATGCCGACCATGGCCGGCAGCGCCGAAATAAAGCCGTAGGACACACCCGACAGAATAGTGAAGGCCGAGCCCGAGCGTGAGGCCTGCGCCACGCGGCGGACAATAGGCTTTGTGTCGTCGGTAAAATAGTTGGTGGTGATTCCGATTATCACGCCGACCAGAAGCCCTATAGTCGAGGCAAAGAAAATGCGCCATTCAAAGCCCTCAAAGAACGCGGTCGCCCCGGCGGTCAGTACAATGAATATAGCGGTCGTTATATAGGTCGAGAAGTTGAGCGCCCGTGTGGGGTTTCCCTTCTTGCCTATGCGCGCGCAGGCTATTCCGATAATTGAAGAGAGGAGCCCGAGCGCCGCATAGCAGAAAACCATCGCAGTGTTGACCTCGGGGCTAGTCAGCGACTGTGCCACAACCAGCGCGGCCGCCATTGCCGCGACATTTGAGTCGAACAGGTCGGCCCCCATGCCGGCCACATCGCCGACATTGTCGCCGACATTGTCGGCGATGACCGCCGGGTTGCGCGGGTCGTCCTCGGGAATGCCGAGCTCAACCTTGCCGGTAAGGTCGGCCGAGATGTCGGCAGTTTTAGTGAATATGCCGCCGCCGGCCTTGGCAAAGAGAGCCAGCGAGCTTGCACCGAATGAGAAGCCGAGCAGAATTGACGGGTCCTCAAAAAGCAGGAGCACCGAGGCCACTCCCAAAAGGCTGAACCCCACCACAGCAAGCCCCATCACCGCCCCGCCGCGGAAGCCGACCAGAAAGGCCGGCTTGATGCCGCTCCCGGCGGCTTCCGCGGCGCGCGAGTTGGCCGATGTCGCCACAACAATTCCGATTTTTCCGGCGATAGCCGAAAGAACCGTGCCGGCGATATAGGCCGCTGTCATGGAGACATTCCTTATAATATCGCCCCGCCAGACAGGGGTCGGGAAAAAGACAAAAATCAGAACCGCGGCCACCCCCGCAAACACGGCGAGCACCTTATATTCCTTACGGATAAAGGTATTCGCGCCCGCCTTGATAAGCTCCGAAATTTCGTTGATTCTCTCGTTTGTGCACCTCTGCCGCTTGACCCAAAGGAAAAGCCAGGCCGCAAACGCAAAGGCGATGACAACCGCGAAGTAGGAAATTGCGTAAATCAGAGTCAGTGCCGGCTGCATAAAAGAATATCCCTGCCTTTCTGCTGTTGTTTCCGAAAACTGCGGGGCATCATGGCCGGCTCATGCCCGCCCGCGCCGGCCCCGGCGGCTTTCGGCTGAGTCTTTTCGGCGGCCTGCCCGGCCGCCACTGTCATATTATAGCATGGTAAAATTCTGTAGTCAATATGAATTACTTACTTGTAAAGTATTATTGTCCCCGGCAGTTTGTATGCTGCCGGGGTAGCATTTAAGTTTTCCAATTATACTTTCTTAGCTCTTTCAATTCATTTTGAATATGCCTTTGCTCATTTGCTATGATTAACATTAACAACGTAGTGTATGTTTTATCATACCATTCTTCTAATTGCTTTGGGTTTAATGATGCTGTATAATCCTGTTTCTTAGGACCTTCTAAATTATTATGTCTGATATGAAAGTTGTTAATTAAAAACCCTGCATCTGATTGTAATGTTGTATCGGGAAATGTTCTATCTTTTAGAATTGGTTCAACATAATTACTTATTTCATTGAGGATTGAGCGTTTTTTTGTACGTTTGCCTTTTAGTAGATATCTGTTATATTCAATAATTTTATTAGAAACATTTTCATCCTTTATGTGTTCGATTGCTTCAGAAACAGCAGGATTCTTTTCAATAATTATAAAATAACCATCATAAAAGTGTTTTCTCCCTGATCCCATATTAACATCACTTTCCTTTTTTTAATTATAATACCACAATAAATGTATTTTTCAACTATTTATTTTATTTCCCTGCTCAAATAATAGTGACCTAACAATTGAAGTCCCACTTGACAACCCCTTCATTTTCTGCTATAATTAAGTCGTGAAAAAGAATAAAAACTTGTCCGCGACTGGCGTGGCACAGAAATAACTGTGAGGGAACGGACAAGGACTGAGCCGAACGCCTGGGCAGATTTTTTACTGATAATCTGCCCTGGCGTATTTTTTGCCCCCGCGGCGGCAAAATATCATTGATATGCTGTTAGATTATTAGATTTGTCCCAAGCGCGACACATAAGGAGGAGCAAAACATGGACGCATGGAGAAACTTTAACCGGGGCGACTGGTGCGAAAAAATCGACGTTTCGGATTTTATAAGAAGAAATTATACCCCCTACTACGGCGACGCATCTTTCCTTGCCGGCCCGACAGAGCGGACCACACGGCTGTGGGAGCACGTCAAAATGCTGCTGAAAATCGAACAGGAGCGGGGCGGCGTCTTTGACGTCGACACAACCCGCGCCTCCTCGATTCTGAGCTACGGGCCGGGCTATATTATAAAAGGAACCGACATCATTTTAGGGCTACAGACCGAAAAGCCGCTGGTCCGCGCCCTGAACCCCTTTGCCGGCTTCCGTAACGCCGAGCAGGCCTGCCGCGCCTACGGCTACGAAATCGACGAGAGGGTGCACAACGAGTTCTCATTCCGGACAACCCACAATCAGGGTGTTTTCCGGGTCTATACCGACACCATGAGAAAGGCGCGGCACGCCGGAATCCTCACCGGCCTGCCCGACGCATACGCCCGCGGGCGGCTTATCGGCGACTACCGCCGGCTGCCGCTCTACGGCATGGACCGCCTGATTGCCGAAAAGCAGCGCGACCGCCAGATTATCGGCGAGCGGGACATGACCGACGATAATATCCGCCTGCTCGAGGACATAGCGCGGCAGTTTGAGTTCATGAATGCCTTAATTGAAATGGCCGCCCAGTACGGCCTCGACATCAGGCGGCCGGCAGAGAACGCCTATGAGGCGGTTCAGTGGCTCTACTTTGCATACCTAGGCGGCCAGAAGGAGCAGAACGGCGCGGCCAACAGCATCGGCAGAATCACCGCCTTCCTTGACATATATTTCGAGCGCGACATGAAGGAGGGCAGGCTTGACGAGGCTCATGCTCAGGAGTTAATCGACGATTTGGTAATCAAGCTGAGGCTGATACGCCACCTGCGCACCCCCGAGTACAACGAGCTCTTTGCCGGTGACCCGGTCTGGGTGACGGTATCCGAAGGCGGCACCGGGGCAGACGGCAGAACCCTTGTCACCAAGACCAGCTACCGCATGCTGAGCACGCTCTACAACCTCGGTCCCTCGGCCGAGCCCAATATCACGGTGCTCTGGTCGAAAAACCTGCCCCGCCACTTCAAGGAATTCTGCGCCCGTGTCACGCTTGACACCAATGCAATACAATACGAAAATGACGACCTTATGTGCTCGATATTCGGCGACGACTACGCTATATCCTGCTGCGTCTCGGCGCTCCGCGAAGGCCGGGAAATGCAGTTCTTCGGCGCGCGCTGCAACCTGCCGAAGGTGCTGCTCATGGCGCTCAACGGCGGGCGGGACGAAATCGAGGGGGTGCAGATAGGCCCGGCAGGCGAGGTCTTTCCCGAAGGTGTGCCGCTCGACTATGACAAGGTTGCAGAAAGTCTAAAATTCTACCTGTCATGGATGGCAAAGCTTTATGTCAACACCATGAACGTCATCCATTACATGCACGACAAATACGCATACGAGCGACTGATTATGAGCTTCCATGACACCGAGCCGAACCGCCTGATGGCCTTCGGGGTCAGCGGGCTGTCTGTGCTGGCCGACTCGCTCAGCGCGATAAAGTATGCAAAGGTCACCCCGAAAAAGGACGAGCGCGGACTTATCACCGACTTTGTGACCGAGGGAGACTTCCCGAAATTCGGCAACGACGACGACCGGGTGGACGGCATCGCTGCATGGATAACCGAATACTTCTATAACGAACTCAAAAAGACGCCGGCCTACCGCGGCGCCAAGCACACCCTGTCTGTCCTGACCATAACCTCGAACGTGGTCTACGGCAAAAAGACCGGCAACACGCCCGACGGCCGGCGCGCCGGCGAGCCCTTTGCGCCGGGCGCCAACCCGATGCACGGGCGCGAGCTTGAGGGCGCGCTCGCCTCGCTCAACTCGGTGGCAAAAATCGACTACAACTTCTGCCGCGACGGGATTTCAAACACCTTCTCGGTAACCCCCGGAACGCTCGGCTCAAACGACGCCGAGCGGACCGAAAAGCTCGCGGCAATTCTTGACGGATACTTTGCGCAGAATGCACACCACCTGAATGTCAACGTGCTCAACCGCCAGATGCTGATAGACGCCATGAACGACCCGACGCTCCACCCCAACCTCACCATCCGGGTCTCGGGCTACGCGGTGAACTTCAACAAACTCACGCGCGACAAACAGCTCGAGGTTATCTCCCGTACCTTCCACGACAGAATGTAACTGCCGCTTTTGGGGGGCGAAGCCCCCCAAACCCCTG
>DURE01000005.1 GCA_012837425.1 Clostridiales bacterium | reverse complement strand
GCCGTTTGATTTTTGTCTATTCTGCTATCAAGTAGTTTTTGCCGCGGGGGCTTTTTTGCAATAACTCTCCCGCATGGCCGCCTGCGCAGCTTGTTTTTATTTGGGGACATTTCGCAATTGGCTAATATGTTAAATTTACTGGATTATATAGGGCAGAGTCAGAGTTTTTATGCCATTGTCCGAGATAATGATTTTCCTTACGTTTTTGCTGTTTATTATGTAACGGCTTGCCGCGTTTTTGACAATGAGCCGCTGGTACTCGGCCTCGGAGCAGGGGAATACCAGCACCGCCGGGTCAATCATGTCGTAAAGCGCCACCGAGCCGCCGTCACCGTGGTGCGCCACCTGCATAATGTCGCTTTTCAGTATTTCCCTTGAGTACATTGAGGCGATAATTTTGCAGGGCATGCTGTCCATCAGGTCGCCGAGAAACATAATAGTCTGACCGGCTAATGTGACCCGGATGACGGTTGTGACGTCGTTGTACCAATCGACATTGTTGGGGTAGAGGTCGTCGTGCGTGTAGAGCACCTCAACCACGGCGTCCCGGACGGCAAATTTATAGCCGGTGTGGGGCTTGATGAGCTTTATCCCGCTGCCGAACATGGCAATGTAGGTGTGTATGTGGGTTCCGGCAAAATCCCAGGTGGGCTGATACCGGGTTCCCTCATAGGCCGCAAAGGATGTGGCATTTATGATTACCGACTCGAGCTTGACCTTGCTCCCGTAATCCTTGGCGAAGGTCGTAAAGCCGCCGTAGTGGTCGCCGTGGCCGTGTGAGAAGAACCATGCGGCAATTGTAATGCCCTCCTCCCCGCCATTGAGCTCTACCAGCGCGTTGTAAAGCCCGGTGCCGTCAATTGAGCTGTTGGAGTCGATGATAAAGAAGCTGCCGTCGGAGAGCCGGATTATCTGGCACTGGCCCTTGTTGTTGTTTTCATATATGCAGGGCACCGCCGTTATACTCGGTTCGTTGGTCTTTATGTAGTCTTCGCTGAGCTTCGGCAGGTCGCCGAGCGGCTCGGTTATCACCCTGACCGCCCCCTCATAGGCCACATAGTAGGTGTGCAGCAGGACATCCCCCTTGGTATAGGTGGCAAAGAGGTTGTCGCCTATCTGGTTTTCGTGGTACTTTTTGTAGCCTGCCGCCTCAATTTCGGCACGATATTTCAGGTATGCGTCTTTTGTGGCGCCGGTGTAGTAGTATTCAAGCGCGCCGACCCCGGCGTCATAAGCTCCGCTGAAAACTCCCCCGGATAACTCGGGAAAATCGGTAACCCAGCCGTCATATTTCGCCGTGATATGACCGGTAGCCGGCAGCAGGATGTCCCTTGTGCCGGTTTTTTGGTTTTCTTCAGCTGCAGCCGAGAGAATTGAGATGAACTTATCTTTTGCCAGTGCCGTGGTGGTGGGTGTCCAGCCGGCAACCACTACTTTCCGACCTATAAAGCCAATCCCGTATTCGTCAACCTCGAGAGTCGAAAGGAAGTCCCGGGTTTCGCTGCGGCTGGTGTTTCCGAGCAATACCTCGTATGCTCGACTGTCGCCCTCGCCGGTTTTGGTCCAGTCGGTGCCTAGCTTTAGCTGTACCCCGGTCAGCTCCCGGATTTTGTTCCCGAGGTCGGTCAAAAGGGTAATTGTGTAGTAGTCGGCATTCTCTGACCTGATCAGAGTAAACTCAGAGCCGCCGTTCTGCACAATAGGTAAAAACTCAAAATCAGTCATTACATATTCTCCATAAAGTTCAATCACACCATCCGGAGAGGCTTTTGAAAGGTATGTGTTTATGAAAAAATCGACGGCAGTATCGAGCAGCGCGTCGCTTGACGCCGCGATTACGATTTTATTACCTATGATTTTGATTATGTATCCCGGTTTTTCAAGCAGCGCCGACGCCTCGGCCGACTCGGGACGGTTGGTTTGCCCGACCAGAATCTCATATGCCTGCGAGTAGTCGGTATTGTCGCCCGGTCTGATCCAGTCGTCGTTAATCTTAATATTTATTCCGGTCGCGCTCTCAAGCGCGTTCCTGAGTCTTACCGCCGCGGCAATAGCGCTCTTGCCGGCTCTCTCGCCCCGGACGACCGCATATCCCGAAAAATTGATGCTGGCGTCAAATGCTCGCGCACCCTCGGGTTCAGTATCCCTTGTTGGATCGCGGCTGCAAAAGGCGAGCAGGGGGGAGAGCAAGAGCACAAGGCACAGTGACAGAATCCTCAAAATTATACTTTTCATAGGCTTCCTTTATCGCGTGTCGCAGACAAACAAGAAACGATGTCCTTTCATATTTATTATATCATGATATCGCTCTGAGTAAAATGGAAATTATTCAGAGAAATATGTGTAATATTATAATCATTTTATTTTTACTCGGGTGTTTTTTGTCAAAACCCGAAAATTTCTTGCCACCCCGCCCGAGAAATGATATAATTAAAGCAACAATAAAAAATATTGGGGGCAATTTTGTGAAACTTACTTTTCTGGGTGCAGCCCGCGAGGTTACAGGCTCGTCGACATTGCTTGAAGCCTGCGGGAAAAACATCCTTATTGACTGCGGGCTTGAGCAGGGACCCGACATATACGAGAACTGCGACTGCCCTGTCAACCCGGCCGACATCGACTTCATTCTCCTGACCCACGCGCATATAGACCACTCGGGCAAGCTGCCCTATCTTGTGGTAAACGGCTTTTCTGGGCCTATTTATTCGACCGAGGCGACAAGGCGGCTGTGCGGCATAATGCTGCTCGACTCGGCCTACATCCAGGGGCTTGAGGCCGAATGGCGAAACCGGAAGGCGGCGCGCTCGGGAGAGCCTCCGTACACTCCGCTCTATACCGTTGCCGACGTTGAAAAAACCCTGCCGCTTTTTGAAAGCTGCCGCTATGAGCAGCAGGTGACAATATCCGACGGGATTGTCGCCCGGTTTCTTGACGCCGGGCATCTGCTCGGCTCGGCCTCGGTTGAGCTGACGATAACCGAGGGCGGCAAAAGTACGGTGCTGCTCTTTTCGGGAGACCTCGGAAATGTCGACCGGCCGCTGCTCCGCAACCCCACAAAACCGAAATTTGCCGATTATGTTGTAATTGAGGCTACATACGGCGACCGGACGCACGGCGAGCGCCCCGACTACATCGGTCAGCTTACCGAGATAATTCAGAGCACGCTCGACCGGGGCGGGAATGTCGTTATCCCCGCATTTGCGGTGGGGCGCACGCAGGAGATTTTGTATCTGATAAGATACATAAAGGATCAGCGGCTGATAAGCGGGCATGGAGATTTTCCGGTCTGGCTCGACAGCCCGCTTGCTATTGAGGCCACCAACATATACACCGACGACATGACCGAGTTTTTCGACGCCGAGACGCTTGAGCTGGTGAGGGCGGGAATCAATCCGGTCATATTCCCGGGGCTTATGCTTTCGGTCACCAGCGACGAGTCCCGCAAAATAAACGAGGACAAAACCCCGAAAATAATAATCTCGGCGTCGGGCATGTGCGAGGCCGGCCGCATCCGGCACCACTTAAAGCATAACCTATGGCGACGGGAGAGCACGGTGCTCTTTGTCGGATACCAGGCCGAGGGCTCGCTCGGCAGAATCATTCAGGACGGGGCAAGAAAGGTAAAGCTGTTCGGGGAGCAGATTGCGGTCAACGCCCGGATTGAAACGCTCAGGGGCATAAGCGCGCACGCCGACCTGGGGATTTTGCTTGACTGGCTCGGCAGCCTCAGTCCCGCGCCGCGCCGGGTGTTTGTCAACCACTGCAACGACGAGGTCTGCGAGGTTTTCGCTAAATCTGTAACCGATAAGCTCGGTTTTGCAGCCGAGGCTCCCTACAACGGTGCCGAGTACGACCTTGCGGCTGACAGGCTTGTCGTGCCGGGCAACATGATAAAAATAAAGAAGAAGACCGGGGCGACAAGGAGCAGTGCGGCCTTTGAGCGGCTGCTTGCCGAAGGGCGGCGGCTGCTCGAGGTAATAGAGAGGAACCGCGGCGGCGCCAACAAGGACCTTGCTAAGTTTGCCAACCAGATAAACGCGCTATCGGATAAGTGGGACAGATAAAAAAGGGGCAAAAGTCCATCGGATTTTTGCCCCGTCTTTGTATGCGATTTCGACTGCACCCGAAGTGACAGTATGTGAAGTTCTGAGGTTTCTCAGGGAATTTTTTTCAAAAAAGTTCCCTGGGCGGGGTGCGGGGCAGAGCCCCGCGCATGTTTTAGAAAGGGTTTGGGGTCGAAGGTTCTGAAAAAAGCGGGGTGCGGGGGCGGAGTCCCGAATTCTATTTCCAGGCTGTAATGCGTTTTATGACCTCATTTGCAGTGTATCTGTCGCTGATCCCCTTAATATGGGAGAACCACACACCCTCGGGCTCAAGGGTTTCAAAGACCAGCGGCAGCTCGTCAAGCGTAATTCTGAGCTCAAGCGCCTTCCCGGCCCTCTGGATTTTCTGATACACCCATACCCACCTGGCGTACCCCTCGTTCCCGGCGCCCGGCACCCACTGAACCGCGTCAAGCTCGTTGATTTGCAGTATAGAGTCAAGATGCCGCAGCGCCCCCGGGCCGTCAAGGTGATAAATCGAGCGCTCGTAAAACCGGCACTCCTCGGCAATGCCGGGCAGGAAAAACTCCTCGAACATCTCCCGGCTTATCATGCATGAAAAATCGTTTGAGGGTATGTAGAATTTCCCGTCGTGAACAAGCGCCGTCCAGGAGGTTATCGGCATTCCGGCCTTATGCAGCATGTTGTAAAAGACATCGTACACCGCAAAGTACTCCTGCTGTGAGCTTTTGAGCTTTGCCTTTACCTCGTCGGGTCGGTCTATCAGATCAAGCGCCAGCCGCTCGGGGTCGCGCAGGGCAGCCAGATGGTCACCGCCCGAGTGAAAGTCGGTAAGCCCGACAATAAAATTGCCCCGGCCGTATTCGAGCAGCAGCTTTGTAAACTCAAGGGTTTTTATAAAAAGCGGGTGGTCGGCACAAAAGACCGCGCAGCCGGCGTCGCGCTCCCAGTCGTCGATGCAGGGGCGGCTCCAGGCCGTGGTCTCGCCGAAAAAATAGCCGCAGCCGCACCAGGCGCTGTATATCTCAGGCCCCATATTAGGCCAGGCAACAGGTAGTGCGTCGGCAAGATACTCACGGTTGGCAAGCTGTGCTGCCATCCGCTCAGTGCGGAACTCAATATCAAGCCAACGCTCCTCGTGGCTCGCATAGCTCTTTTCGGGGAGCTTCTTTGGCTTTTCGACCGGCAATACGATATTTATCGGCGGGCGGTCGACAATCCCGCGCTCCCAGAAGGCAGCATAACGCGCCTTTGACATCTCATAATCGGGCTTGAGTCTGAACATTGATCGGGCCATCCTTTTGCTGTTTATAGTTTTTGACAAAAAATCGGGTATAAAGGACTAAATCGGGGAATTCCGAGCAGCGCATCACGGTAATTTTAAAAAAATTTAGAAAAACATTCCATATACACTTGAAATAAATGGTTTTTGTATGTTAATATAGGTGGGCCCAAAAATTATAAGGAGGTTTAACCGGTATGATACTCAAAAAACGGCTCCTCGGATTTGTCGCGCTTTTTCTTTGCCTTGTAGTTTTGCTGACCCTGCCGGCCGGCGCAGCATACTACAACACCTACTCCACCATAGCGACCCTCGGAAATCCAAACAGCTGTTATTCGGTACAGGGGTTCGCCGCGGGCTCCACCTACGGCTACACCATCAAAATCAACGGCGACGAAACCCGCGCCAGCATCTACCGCACAAAGCTGAGCGACGGCTCAACCACGCTAATGACCAACGGCGACACCGGGCTGACCTACTGCACCTACCTCGGGCATGCCAACGACCTCACGCTCTGCACCATCAACGACCAATACTACATGTACATAGTCACAATGAAAACCGGCAGCTACAGCTTAGTTAAACTCCGCTATTCGGGCGCCACCTATTATAAGGTCGGAAACTATACCATCAAGTACAACGGCGCCAACAAGTCCATGTCGGGGGTTGTCAAGGTAAGCTACACCGATACCAATGTAAACTTCATATTCAAGTCCGGCAAAACCTTCTACCGCGGCTCACTCGGCAAAACCGCGAGCAGCGGGACAATAAACGTGACCTACGCCTTTACTGTCAATGTGGTCGACGCGCTGGTCAACGGCAAAAAGGTGTCCGGGATAGAAACCTTTTCAACCCAGGGCATCGGCTACCACAACAACAAAATCTATTACCCGCTGACAAAGAACAATGTCAGCATAGTGCTCGTCTATGACAACATATCTTCAGCGTCGGGAACCATTTACGCAATGAATGACCTCTCCTTCCGCATAACCTCATCGGCCTATCCCGTCCTTTTTGAAATCGAGTCGGTCGGCGTGTCGGGCGGCAAGCTGTGGTTTGCCACCAACCGCAGAAAGACCTCGGGAGACACCGCCTCGGACGGAGTACATTATTTCAACGGATACACACCTTAACCCGGATTGACGGCCAAAAGGGCCAGGGGGCTTTTTCGGAAAGCCCCCTTTATTTATATAAACAGATTCACATCGGAATCCTCGGCGTCACCCAGATAGGTACCCACGCCGGCAAAATCTATGCCCTCGATAAGCTCTTCCTTTTTAATTCCCATTATATCCATGCTCATGGTGCAGGCTATTATCTTCACGCCGTTTTTCAGGGCATTTTCGATAAGAGTCTCGAGCGGGTCGACATTTTTGGCCTTCATGATTTTCTTCATCATGGTAGTGCCCATGCCGGCCATGTTCATTTTAGACAGCTTCAGTTTTCCCGAGCCTCGCGGCAGCATTGCCCCGAACATACGCTCGATAAAGCTCTTCCTGACCTTAACCTTCCTAGGCCGGCGCAGAACGTTGAGCCCCCAGAAGGTGAAGAACATGGTGACTTTACGCCCCATGGCGGCGGCTCCGTTTGCTATAATAAAGCTGGCCAGCACCCGGTCAAGGTCGCCCGAGAACACGACAATAGTTTTCCCCTCGGGGGTGTCGCGCACCACCGGCGCGTCTTCTTGAGTTCCTTTTTTGATTAGCGCCACATAGCTGCCGTCGCGCTCGCCGGAACTCAGCAGTATGTTTTGGGTCCGACGGCACCAGGCCTCAATGTCGCGGATAAAGCCGGGGTCTGACGCCGAAACCTCGAGCGTCTCGCCCTCCCCCATCTCCCGTAGTTTCTCAAAAACCTTCATTATCGGGCCGGGGCATTGCAGGCCGCTGCAATCCAGCTTGACGGCGGCGGTCGGTGTTTGCTTGTCTTCGGCCGCCGGTCCCGAATATATGACCTTTGGTTTCATTTTTTCCCCTTCGCTATGTGTCGAGCGGTAAAACCGCGCCCCGCCGGGGTATACGGATACCTTTTCAAAGCCGTGCTGCATGAGAATCCGCGCGGCATTGTAGGCCCTCACGCCGATGGCGCACATGATGATTATATGCTTTGAGCGGTCAAGCTCGCCGGCGCGGCGTCGCAGCCCCCCGAGCGGGATATGAACCGAGCCGGGCAGCGAATAGGCCTCAAGCTCGGCCTCCTCGCGCACATCGAGTACCAGCGAATTTTTATCCTTTTCTATTGTGTCCCAGCTGCAAAAGCGCACTCTGCCCGAGAGTATGTTCCCGGCGACAAAGCCCAGCATATTTACCGGGTCCTTGGCCGACGAATAGGGCGGAGCGTACGCAAACTCAAGCTGCTCAAGGTCGCCGACCGTGGCCCCCAGGCGCAGAGCGGCGCCTATTGTGTCAATCCGCTTGTCGACACCCTCCCGGCCAACTATCTGAGCGCCGAATATTTTCCTGCCGTCGGCGGAGAACAGCAGCTTCAGGGTCATGGGACGCGCGCCGGGATAATATCCGGCGTGAGAGTTCTGTGTGATGATGGCAGCCTCGTAATCCTGTCCTCTCACAAGCCCGCGCCGCACAAGCTGCTTTTCGTTTGCCCCGGTGGAGGCGGCGGTAAGGTCGAAGACTTTGGCAACAGACGAGCCCTGAGTTGCGCGGTAGGAATCATCAATACCGGCAATATTGTTTGCCGCAACCCGCCCCTGCTTGTTGGCTGGACCGGCCAGCGGCAGCATGGCCGGCTCGCCGAAGACAAAATCGCGCACCTCGGCCACGTCGCCCACCGCGTATATGTCGGGGTCTGAGGTCTGCATTTTTTCATTTACCACAATGCCGCCCCGTCCGCCGAGCTCAAGCCCCGCGGCCCTGGCAAGCGCGCTGTTCGGGCGAACGCCGACCGAGAGAACCACAAAGTCGGCCTCAATGCTCCTGCCGCTCGCAAGCCTCACCTCGACAAGCTCTTGCCTGTCAGAAAATTCGACAACCCCGTCGCCCAGGTAGAGTCCGACGCCCCTCTCGGCTATATGCTCGTGCAGAAGCTGCGCCATCTCAAAGTCAAGCGGGGGCATGACCTGGTTGCCCAGCTCTACAATCGAAACCTCAAGCCCTGCGCGGTGCAAATTCTCGGCGGCTTCAAGCCCGACAAACCCGCCGCCCACCACCACCGCGCGCCGGGCATTATTCTGTATAAGTGCCTTTATCGCGTCGGTGTCGGGCAGCGTCCAGAGCGTGCGGACCCGGGGGGAGTCTGCCCCCGGTATAGGCGGTATGAGTGGCGTGGAGCCGGTTGCGATAACCAGCTTGTCGTAGGGCTCGTCGTACAGCTCTCCGGTCTCAAGGCGCTTGACTGTTACAGTCTTGCGCTCACGGTTGATGGCTGCAACCTCGTGTCTTACCCGCACGTCAACACTGAATTTCCGGCTCATTTCCTCCGGGGTCTGGAGCAGCAGGTCATCTCTGTCCCTGATAACCCCGCCTATATGATAGGGCAACCCGCAGTTGGCAAAGGAAATATATTCGCCCCTCTCAAAAACTATAATTTCGGCACTCTCGTCGAGCCGGCGAAGCCTCGCGGCGCAGCCCGCGCCCCCCGCAACCCCTCCGATTATCACTGTTTTCATTTCGTATTGCTCCCATATGCTAAAGTTAAGCAAAGGATACCACAAAAGGCCTGCCTTGTCGGTAGCAATGCTACACAAAAGCGCCCTACCGCCGGCTTGACTCGGCCAGCTCGGCCAGCCTTTTGAGGTCGGTCAGCAGGATGCTCCCCCGGCCAAGCCTGACCATGCCTTCACTGCAAAGGTAATTGAGCACCCGGGTCACCACCTCGCGTATGCTGCCCAGATGGTTTGCAATCTGCTCGTGGGTGATTTTTATAGTATCGCTCCCGACAAGCTCGCGCTCCTCGAGCAGAAAGGCGGCCAGGCGCGAGTCGAGCTTTTTGTTCATAATTTTATCCATCAGCCACATGACCTCCGAGAAGTGGGAGGCCATAAGCTCATTTGTGTAATTCGCCACCGCAATTGAGCTATCCATGAGCGTTCTGTAAAGCAGCGGAGGTATCATATATACCTCGGAGTCGGCCTCAGCCAAGACCATTATGTCAAACTGGACACTCGGCAGCACGCAGGAGGCCGAAAACAGGCACATATCGCGCTCAAACAGCCGGTAGAGTGTCAGCTCCTTGCCCTCGTCCGAGACGGTATACACCCTTAGCTGCCCGCGCTTGACCAAAACAAGTCCGACGCAGTCCTCCGAGCCGCCGTGAAGAATTTCTCCCTTTTTGTACGAGCGCTCCCGGGCCGAGTTTTGGAGCAGGCTCCTCTGGTCCTCGCTAAGGTCTTTCCAGAAGGGTAAATAGTCGCAAATCCGGTTCATGTGCCCTCCGATGCAGTTAACTGAGCGGTTATACTATTCTTTACAGCTAATATAATATCACATCAGCCCGGCAAATTCAATCTCCGAACATAAGAAAAACACTTCATAGCGGCGGCTCCGGGTACAAAAGGCGAAAAAAATGTAAAATAAATACTTGACAAAATAAAAAAGTCATGGTATAATCACATGCATCAAAGGCTGTGATCGGAAAAAATAATACGGAAAAAGCCTAAAGAGAGCTGTCGGTCGGTGCGAGACAGCGGCAAGTAGCGTATTTGGTTCGTTCCGGGAGCTTCGTACTGAAAAAACGGCTATCACATAAGGTTGAGGGCCGCCAAGTAGGATACGACGGGTGCGACCGTTATATCGCAGGGACGTGATTGCGCCCCGTAAGGCCACATCCGCAAGGCTGCGGTGAAGCAGAGTGGTAACACGATATTTATTCGGCTGTCTTTGCCGGGATAATTATTCGTCTCTGTATTTGCAAAAATACAGAGACTTTTTGTTTTGGGGAAACTTATCGCTGCCCCGCGCGATACCGCACGGTGTGCTGCGAAAAAATATATTTTTAAGGAGTGTATGAAAAATGAAATCCAAGAGCTCAGTCGTGCGGGTGCTCCTGTGCATCCTTGCCGGCACGGTCCTCTTTGGGCTGACTTCCTGCGGCAGCGGGGCCGGCTACAACATCCCTATTGTCTGCGGCGAGACCAACATGAACGATATCTGCGGCATTGCCACCTACGGCGTCAATTACTACAACCTTGGCGTCAGGGCCGGCGACATGGCCGCCGACATCCTGCTTGAGGGTGCCGACGTCTCCAAAATGCCGGTCTGGTTCGACCCCAGCCCCGCGCTTACAGTCAATACCTCGGTGGCCGATGAGATAGGCTTTAAGATTCCCGAGAGCGTTCTGGCAAAGGTGACCGGTGACTCCACGCTTGAGGTAACACGTGTGGATTCGGCTATAGTGTCCTCGGGCGGCAACTTTACGGTCGGCATCCTTCAGCTGGTTCAGCATGTCGCGCTTGACGACTCTAACCGGGGCTTCCAGGACCAGCTCTCGGTCAGAATGGCCGCCGCCGGCAAGACGGTCACCATTCTTGACGAGAACGCCGCCGGCGAGCAGGCCAACAACATAACCATTGCCGAAACCTTTGTCTCCAAGAAGGTTGACCTCATCTACACCATCGCCACCTCCTCCTCCCAGGCGGCGGCTGCGGCCACCGAAGAAATTCCGGTCGTCTTCTGCGCCGTCACCGACCCGGTTGACGCCGGACTTGTGGCCTCGATGGATAACCCCGGCGGCAATGTCACCGGCGTGTCGGACATCAACCCGGTGGCCGACCAGATAGACCTTATCGCCGAGCTGCTCGGCAAGGAAGACATCACAATAGGCCTGCTCTACACCTCGGCCGAGACCAACTCCGAATTCCAGATAAGGCTGGCCAAGCAGCACTGCGAGGCCAAGGGATACACATATGTGGTCAAGGGCATCAATGACTTAAACGACATTCAGAACGCCTTTATTGCCCTAAAAGATGTTGACGCCATCTACATACCGACAGACAATGTGCTGGCCAGCGGCGCGGCAACTGTCCATTCGGTAAATATCGGGGGATAGTCGCGTCGGGTAAAATTTCGCGCGGGCGGCTGCGGCCGCCCCCAAAGAGTTTTTTTATCACAGGTACTATGGGTAGCTAAAATGCTTGATACTTTACTCGCCGGCATATGCCAGGGACTTATCTGGGCGGTGCTGGCGCTCGGGGTTTATATATCCTTTCGCATACTCAATTTTGCAGACCTCACCTGCGAGGGCTGTATAACTCTGGGCGCGTCGGTCTCAGCCATGCTGATATGGAAGGAGGTCAACCCCTTCCTGTCGGTACTGCTCGCCTTTCTGGCGGGATGCGCCGCCGGAGCTATTACTGGCCTGCTCAACACACGGCTGAAAATTCCGCCGATACTCGCCGGCATTCTGACCATGATTTCGCTTTACTCCATTAATATCCACATAATGAGCCTGGCGACCGGCTCGGGCGGGACCGCCAATCTTTCGCTGCTTACCTTCAGGAGCAATACCGCATACGCGCAGGTCAGCTCGCTCCTGGGCCTCGGGAGAGTCAATTCGGCCCTGATGTTCGGAGTTGTGGTCGCATTGGCGGTGAGCGGCATTCTTTACTGGTTTTTCGGCACCGAGCTGGGCTACGCAATCCGCGCCACCGGGGCAAATGCCAGCATGTGCCGCGCCCAGGGAATTAACACCGACCTGACTAAGCTCTGTGGCCTCGCACTCTCAAACGGGCTGATAGCGACCTCGGGCGCGCTGCTCTGCCAGTATCAGAATTACTCGGATGTAAATATGGGGGTAGGTTCGATAATTATTGGCCTTGCGTCAATTATCATAGGCGAAACCCTGTTTTTTGGCTTTAGGAATTTTTATATGAAGCTTGTCGGCATTATTGTCGGCGCCGTCATATACCGGGTGGTGGTCGCCGTCGTGATTTACTCGGGTATGCCCTCCACCGACCTCAAAATCATGACCGCGGGAATCGTGACAATAGCCCTTGCGCTCCCGGTCATCCGCAAATCAGCTGCCTCAAGCCGCCTGCTTTTAACCTTCAAAAACCGGCAAAATAACAGGAAAGCGCGCCGCCAAAAGAAAAAGCAGGCCAGGGGCGCCGTGGAAGGGGGCAGGAGAAATGTCTGAGATAATGCTTGAACTGCGCTCAATATCAAAAACCTTCAACCCCGGAACGGTCAACGAAAAAAAGGCTATTGACCGGGTCTCGCTCAAGGTTCGACGCGGCGATTTCATCACAATAATCGGGGGCAACGGCGCCGGGAAATCTACGCTGATAAACGCGATAACCGGCGTGTTCCCGGTTGACGAGGGCGAAATAATTCTTGACTGCATAGATATTACCGGGCTGCCCGAGCATAAGCGGGCAAGATACTTCGGCCGGGTCTTCCAGGACCCGATGATGGGGACCGCGCCCAACATGGGAATAGAGGAAAACTTAGCGCTGGCTTATCGCCGCGGCAGGCGGCACGGCCTTAGCTGGGGAATTTCGGCCCGCGAGCGGGTACTCTACCGCGAGCAGCTGGGGCGGCTTGAGCTCGACCTTGAGGGCCGGATGACCCAGAAGGTCGGTCTGCTCTCGGGCGGCCAGCGGCAGGCGCTGACCCTGCTCATGGCAACCCTCATCCGGCCGAAAGTACTTCTGCTCGACGAGCATACCGCGGCGCTCGACCCGAAAACCGCCGAAAAGGTGCTCAGAATCACCGAGGAAATTGTCACCGGGGATAACCTCACCACGCTCATGGTCACGCACAACATGAAAAATGCCATCGAACACGGCAACCGCCTGATAATGATGAACGACGGGCGGATAATTCTCGACATCGCGGGCGCGGAAAAGAAAAAATTGACCGTCGAGATGCTGCTTGAAAAATTCTCAAAAGTCAGCGGCAGCGAGTTCGTAAACGACCGCGCACTGCTGTCGTGAAGGTGCGGGGGGCTGCCCCCGCCCCCCGCTTAAAGAACTTTTTTAAAAAGGTTCCTTAAGAATCTTCAAAAACTATATTGGTGGAGAGAGGGTGTCAAGCAAGATTTGGTTGCGCGGGGCGGCCGAATCCAGTTTGTTTTGTCGGTGAGCCGCTCTCCTGCCAGTCAAGCATGACAAAGTCGCCGGTAGTCGGGAAGACCTCGTCCCGGTTGTAATATTCGCTCCCCTTAATGCGCGCCGGGTCGGCTCCTCTGTCGCTGACAATATCGTACCGCCCGCGGTGGGCGGCGGTAACCTGCGCCGATATGCCCTCGCCCGCGCCTTCGGGAAGCAATTGACGGGTTCCACCCGTAATCCAAAATATTCAAGTTAATTTCTCCTTGTTGCAACTCAATATAAATTTGAAAAAGCCGCGGCAAAACAGCCTTTGAGGCTGTCATGCCGCGGCAGAATACGCTCTGTGGTGTGCGGAAGGCGCAAAAAAGCACGCCGTCCGTGCCTGTGCAAACAGTATTCACGAAAGGTGTAGCAGCGCACAAAACCCCCGGCAGGCGCCGGCGGCCTGTTAGTTCTCGAGTATTCCGGCGGCGCTGAGCCTGTCCAAAAAAACCGAAATGTCGGCCCGCGCGGTTTTTTCGTCGATTTCGTATTCCTCAAGCACTGCCGAGGCAAGGCTTTCCGCGTCAGCCCCACCCTCTGCCGAGAGCTTCTCCCACAAAAAGGTGCCGACACTGTTCAATACTATCAGGTTTGAAAACTCACCCGACAGCTCACCGGTCGCCACGGCTACCATATCGTCGCCTACCCTTGATAGTATAAATCCGTTTTTGATTTTCATAATTCCGCTCCTGCTTAAGATTTAACGGCACTATATGAATATTTTAACATATAAGGCAACTCATTTCAATACCATGTGCGAAATGTGCGAATTTTGCGTTTTTCTTTGCAGAGCGCGACAACACGGCGGCACGCCGCGGTGCGTCGGTACCTTTTTGATGTAGGGTGCACTCACCCGGTACTTCCTCGCGGCTCTTTTTTTGTACACCTGCGGCTGCCGGGCACTTCATTATTGCATTGTAGAGGTGACTTACAGTCGCCGGCGCGTTCCCTCCCCCGAGTCAGCAGCCAAACTAATGGCAGTAAAAGCGCGGGATATAGGGCCCGAGCTGCTTGACTTGCGATTTAGTTCAGGAAGTTTTTTGCGGATTCTCAAGGAACTTTTAAAAAGTTCCTCGGGCGGGGGTGCGGGGGCAGCGCCCCGCGATTATTCCTTGAGCTTTTCAATTTCGCTCATGAATGTTTTAATTGCGTTTTCAACAATTTTTTCGGTCCTTTGGATGGCCGAGGCTATTCCGGTCATGGAGGGAACCACAATCATACCCCGTATATTGCCGAAGTTCCAGATAAAGCCGATGTCATACAGTCGGTTGGCGAACACGAGGTCGAGCACCTGCGCGGCCGTGCTGTCCTTGACCAGCTTGACGCCCAGCACCACGTCATAGAAGGAGGGCATTATACTGTAATAGGATTCGGCGGCCAGAGCCTCAAACACAAGCGAGATTCTCTCGTAATCCACCCGGTCCTTAGGGATACAGATTATTGTAGCCGCCCATGAGTTTACCGGAACAGAATAGTTTTCCTGTGAGGCCTCGAATTTCGGTATCGGGATAATGCCGAACTGGACGTCGAGCTTACGCAAATCATAAAGCGACTGAACCGGACGCAGCATGAAGAGCGCCTGGTCATTGGCAAACATGGCGGCCACTTCGGGGGGCTGCAATGAGTACTGCTGGCGGTTGAAATAGACATTCTTATCGGTCATTATTGAGAAAATTTTCTCAAGCGCCGAAATTGCCCGCTCATTACTGAGGTTGTATCTGATGTTGGTCCCGTCGTTGATTGTGGTGCAGATGCCGGCCGAATGAAGGAGATAATACGAGCCGTCGTTCTGGCAGGAAATCAGATAGGAGTCGTTCTGGTCCATTTTGCCGTCGGCGTTCAGGTCGGCGGTGACCAAGCTCGCATATGAAAGCATCTGTTCAAGCGTCCAGTTGCCGCTCAGGGCGGTTTCATACAGGTCGGGGATATCGAGCTTTTCGGCCAGCCCCTTGTTGTAGAAGGCAACCACTGTCGAGAGCTTGTCGACAAAGGTCACATCGCTTACCGCGGCAAATATTTTGCCCGACATGGTAAAGCCCTCAATAGAGTTCTGGTCGAACCACGGCATCGACAAGTCCATGTCAAGCGTGTCATAGCTTACGATAAGCCCGAGGTTGAAGAGCCGTCCTGCCTCGTTTAAGCACTGGTTGACCAAATCATAGGTGCCGTCGCCCGCAAGCACGCTGGTCTGAAGCCTTTGAGAGAGGCCTTTCCCGTCCTCGATCGATACGATTCTGACGCCGAATCTCTCCTCAACCAGCTGGTTTCGGGCATAAACCGCGTCGTTGAGTATTTCGCCGTTCGGCTCATTTACCATAATGTCGTTGGGAATTTCGCTCCAGCCGTGTACCGTCTGGGAATCATAGCGCAGCACGTTGAAGTCGGCTCCCCCGTAGTCCTTGTCCGGGAAGTCAGGATAGAGCCTTGTGGTCTCGTCGTCGCTGGTTGTCTCAGCGGCGCCGGCGCCGGTGGTGGTATCCTCGGGGGTTTGTTCTCTGCCGCCGCAGGACACGGCAGTTGCCGTCAGCACAAGCAGGGCAAGAGTGAGTGTCAGCAGCCTTGTAATTGAATTTTTCATATGTAAGCCTCACCTTTCCGCGGACCGGGGCACGGCCCGCACAATTACTGAAGATTGACTTGTATGTTTGTTTTTAATCAATCTGAACAAATTCCACCCCGTCGGCCTCAAGCTCAAGGTAATAGTCCCGGCCGGCCTCGCTGGTTATCCGGGCGGTTAGCGGCTCATGGCAAAGGTTCCAGACCGCGACCCCAAGGCTGCCGTCGGCCGCCCGATAGGCCTTGGCGCAGACCCGCGGGCCGGCCGAAAAGCCGTCGTCGCCTACAAATCTGCCCTCATGCAGGAATTTTGCGTGCTTTTTGCGCAGGTCGATAACCTTTTTCAGGTACTCGGTGTAGTTCGGTATGTCGGTCATCCTCCCGCAGCAGCGGAAGATGGTCATATCGTATGCCAGCCCGTATACGAAGGTGAAGTTTATGTTGTCGCGGTAGTTTACCTCATCCTCTCCGAGCTCGCGGTTGGTGAGCACCAGCTCGGGGAAGGTATAGCGGTACATGTCGGGGACATTGACTTTGTGCCTCGGGATCATCCGGCTGCTCTGAGTAATGTCCATATGCTGGTTGAAGCAGTCGACAAGGTGCTCCATGAGAATGATTTTGTCCTCGCCGCGGGCCTTTATCGTCTCTCTCAGGTCGGCAAAGCGGCCGGCCTTTGAAGCGCAGGCCATATTCGGCTTTTTATGGTCGTGCTTATCGGAGAAGCAGAGATAGGGCTTGAGCCCCCCGAGGTCATAGAGTATGCCGTCGCAACCTAAATCAAGGCAGTATTCGGCAAGGGCCTTCATCTTCTCGTGCCACCTGTCCGAGCCCGGGCAGGCGCCGTACATCGGCATCGGCGGGTTGGGGAGCTTGCGGTAGGTGGCCTCGCCGCAGTAGGTTTCGGCAAAGGGCACGTCCTCGTCCCAGATGCTCTTAATAAGGCACTCCTCGCCGCCTTCCTTTGTGAAAAAGTCGCTTTTGCGGTCGATGAGGAAATAGCTGAGGAACATTATTACGCGGCCGCCCTTTGAGTGGACGTAATCTATGCCCTCGCGTAGTTCCTGTTCGGTACCCAGCCCGCCGGCCGGGTCGTTGTCGGCCACAAAGTCGGGCCACATGCGGGCAAAGCCGCCCCGCTCCCAGCCGAGCAGAAAGATGGTGTCAAGTCCCGCGGCCTGAGCCTCGTCGAAGAGCTCGGGGATTTTTTTGTAGTTCCAGTTAATCTCGCAGTGGTGCGGCTTGAGTATGACCCGCAGCCAGCCTTCAAAGTGCCGCGCCCAGTCGGGGAGCTTTGGCGGCACAAAATAGCCGCTCTCCTCTGCCCAGCGGCGGTAGATGCGCGCGCCACTCCGCCAGTCCCCCTTATGGGGCTGATATATAATCGGCGCACCCTCCCACACCTCACCGGGGTTTACAAAGGGATAGCGTATAACTCCGAGTGAGAGCAAATTGGTCTTTACATTCCGCTCTGCGTGCAGGCAAATAGCCTGGTGGGACGGGTCGTGCGAGCCGACATAAAGCCCCTCGTCGCCGCTGTACAGGTCAAACCAGGGCATGGAGCCCGACCCGCCGGGGTATAGCAGGTCAAGGTCGGTGTGCAGGTGGTCGTGCCGCTCGTATTTTCTGAACCCCGAGTAGACCGACAGGTCGGAGAGCGCCGGGGCCCCGATTATTTTCCCGTAGCCTGCCGGCCACATGATGCGGTCGTTCTCGGGACTGCCGTCAACCGATCGGATGCCCGAGGCGGCCGTGATGTTCAGCTCGGTTACGGTTATATCCGAGCGGTTTTCTATGTGCGAGGTGACACAAAGCGCATTGCCCTCAAGCGTAAAGGTAAGAGTCAGCCCGATATTAAGTCTTCTGTCGCCCGATATCAGCTTTTCGTATGTAAGGGCAAGCGAATTATCCCGGACCAGCACCCGGCCGTTCTGTTCCTCTGCAAACACCGGGCGCTCGGTCCGCTGCCCCTCTCTCCAAATCAGCTTCCAGGTGCGAGCCGGCGCAAAGACATATTCGTGTCCGGTATTTTTGTTATAAAACGAGCAGTTTCTGCCGCGCTCGTCGAGCGCGTAGGCAATGTTGGCGTTTTCAAGCAAGTATTTCATTGTTCCTCCGTAACTTTACACAATCCCGCATTTTTATTATATACCGCTGCCCCTGAGCTGTCAATACACAATATTGACATGAGATAATACAATATTAACATAATGATTGACAGTCGGTACCTCGGGTGGTATAATTGACCAGAGGGCGCCGCCGGCAGAACAGCCTGTACTGCATTCCTTATCGTAAAAAACACCCGTTTCAGAGGTTTTTGCCTCACTATTGCACGGAGATACATATTATTATACCATATATTCATAAAAAAGTCCGATCTTCTTGCGAAAATCTGACTTTTTCAGTGAGCTTGTTTTAGAGGGTTTTTGCCAATGGCTGGGCCAACGAAGGCCGCATACGCCCGCTTAATATGATGCTCTACATAGTCTTCGGGGAGATGCGGGTTGAACTGAGCGGGGTAGGCGGCGAGCCGCTTCGGTTACTCAAAGCAGCATATCATCCGGCTTTTCAAAACATATAAAAAACAAACCGTCATTCAGTATATCAACAGGTTCAGGCTGCAGAAATCGCTCGAGATGCTGGGCAATACCGATATTCCTATAGGCGAGGTTGCCCGCTCGCTCGGCTTTGCAAACGCATATTACTTTACCCGGCTCTATCGGAGCACATACGGACACACCCCCACCGAATACCGCAGGCGATTTGACCGAAAACAGCAAAATTGCCGCCAACCGAATATTTAGGGGAACTTTATCCCGGCTGTCGCGTCATTATATACACCAGATAATACGGGCATGTATTACCCGGACGGCATTATACGGCAGGCGCGGGTTTTTGGTCGCTTATCACTAGTCAATTATAAAATTTTTACGAAGATACAGTGATATTTTTCTGAACCCGCTTGCATTGCATGAAATAGTATGATATACTATCCAATGCTCAAAAGGCGGTTTGCCGTAACGCTGTTTGTATATTTTCGGTAAATCAAAGGAGAAAACAATGAAGAGAAATTTACTTGCAACCACACTTGTCATCTTAGCGATGACGCTTTTATTTACACTCTCCTCCTGTGAACTGGGGTCGGACGATACGCCCTCGCTTATCAGTACCACAGAAGAGGAAACCACAACGCCGCCGCCAGAGACCACCACCCAGCATGTTCATGCCTACAGCGAGGTTGTGACCCCTCCGACCTGCACCGAAGGGGGATATACCACCTATACCTGCTCCTGCGGCGATACATATGTTGACAACCAGACCGACCCATTAGGTCACGACTGGGGCGAGTGGCAGACAACGGTTGCCGCTACCTGCACTGCCGTCGGGACCGAAACCCGCTCCTGTTCGCGCGGAGACGCCACCGAAACACGTGAAATACCCCTGGCCGCCCATAAGTATACGGCTACCGTGGTAACTCCCGGAAAAACCACTCAGGGCTACACCAAGCATGTCTGCTCGGTCTGCGGCGACTCCTACAACGACAACTACACCAACCCGACCGGCTCTGTCGGACTTGACTTCACGACAAATCCCGACGATACCATTACAATAACCGGAATCGGCACCTGCACAGACGAGGAGATTATCATATACTCGACCTATTATGTGGACGGTCAGGGTAACAGCAAGATAGTCTCGGGCATTGCCGCCAATGCGTTCAGGGACAACACTAAAATCACGTCTGTCTCAATCCCCGCCAGCGTGACAACCATCGGCGACGGCGCCTTTGCAGGCTGTACCAAGCTCACCTCCTTCACTGTCGAGGGCGAGAACAAGAATTATTCAACGGTAGGCGGCGTGCTGATGAGCAAGGACGGCTCTACTATCGTTGCATATCCGGCGGGACTGAACCTGGCAACCTATACGGTATCGGCATCAATTACTACAATCAGCCCCTCCGCCTTCGCGGGCTGTGCCAACCTTACTGCCTTTGAGGTTGCTGGTGGCAACGCGCGCTTTACCGTGGTCGACGATGTGCTCTACAACAGTGATATTACTACCCTTATCGCATATCCGGCCGGAAAGTCCTCAAGCTCGTTTACGCTTCCCGAGACGGTTGAAACAATAGGGGACTATGCCTTCTATAGAGCCACAAAGCTCAGTGCCATCACGCTGCGCGACCGCATATATGAGGCCGACGGCAAAACGGTTGATATTCCCGGCATATCCGCGATCGGAAGCTATGCCTTCTACGGCTGCACCGGACTCACCGAGATAACCATTCCGAACATCACTTCTTCGGTGAACACATACGCCTTCGCGGAGTGCACCAAGCTTGCCGAGGTCAATATCGGCTCGGGTCTGAAAACCATCAGCACCCACTGCTTTGAGGGCTGCACCGCTATTGTCAACCTTGTGATTCCCGAGACCGTCGAGGTTATCGACGATTATGCCTTCTACAACTGCACCGGCATGACAACCCTTGTGCTCCGCTCGGGCGTCAAGACAATCGGCTACAGGGCTTTTACCAACTGCCTCAACAAGGGCACCGACACCAGCGGCAAGAATATTGCCAAGGTATTCTACGAGGGTACGGCCAGCAAATGGAACGGCACGACGATAACCGTCGACCCCTCAAACCTGATGTACCTGACAATGTACGCCGACATTTACTTCTACAGCGAAACCGCCCCCGGCTCGGGCAACTACTGGCGCTTTGTCGACGGCGTTGCCACACCTTATTAAAAAAATCCTGTAAGACTTCGGGACTGCCGCGCCGCGGCAGTCCCGGTTTGTAATGAGAGCGCACGGGGCTCCGCCCCCTGTTCAAAAACCTTCAATAACCATGCAAAACAATCGGACTGCTGCGCTGGCGCGGTCCTTTTTCATAAAAATTCTGAAATCAATGTCCGGAAATGCCCCTTTCGTTTGTTTATAGAGTGAAGCCATAAGGAATGGAGGTATAACAATGCTGTCGACAAAGGTTTCGCTAAACTCCGCCTGTGACAGCGCTCTGGGCCGGCTCGCGAGCGGCGACATGGACGCACTTGAGATAATCTATGACAAACTCGGCAGGCGGATCTTTCTTATGGCGCTCTCAATCCTGCGTGACCCTCACGGCGCCGAGGACATAATGCAGCAAACCTTTCTTAAAATCACCGAGGCGGCGGGGGCCTACACAAAAGGAACCAATGCCACAGCCTGGATACTTACCACCGCGCGCAATCTTTCGCTCACATCTGTGAAGTTGATAATATCACGGTAAGCAGCGCCGGAATAGCTGTTCTGTCTGTGCTTAGCGAGGATGCCATGAACACGGTAATGCACAAGCTGGAAGAGCATTACGGAAGCGATTCGTTTAAGTATTTAAGGTTCATGGCTTATTATCGGAAAAAAGATTACAACAGCAGCGAGTTGAGCGAGGCTGACAGGGCAGAAGTAAAAAGAATGATTAATGACTTAATCATAAAATGTTATTTTACACAGGATGTAAGCCATATCAGCAGCTGGTATCTATTGGCCCCGACGGCACATATAGATGAACTCGAAGCTATTGGCGAGCTGGTCTGCGAGGCCTTCGGCGGCTATGACAATTTCCAGGCCTTCTGCCTTGAGAATTACGTCAAAATCGGGGTCCTCTACTGCTACTCGTTCGAACCCGGTACCAAGCTGACAGAGAAAGACCTGCTCGGCTTCAACTTCGAGACCATCTGGGTCATGAAAAACGGTCAGGCTAAACTGAAAATATTCGAGTCTTGACAATACTCCCGCCCGGCGCTACAATTAATTGTGGCGCCGGGCTTTTCGCGTTTTCAGGGGGAACTCCCGGCTACAAGTAAGCCCGAAAGGATTTTTCATGACAGAGAACGAAAAAAAGCAGCGCATGGCCGAAATTGTCGCCCGGCTCAAGGAAATTTACCCCGAGGCGGCCTGCGCCCTGAAATTCGAGGGCGCCCCCTGGCGGCTGCTCGTAATGGGGCGGCTGTCGGCCCAGTGTACCGACGCGCGGGTCAACATTATAAGCCGCGATTTATTCAAAAAATACCCGGGCGCCGCCGCAATGGCCGCCGCCGACATAGCCGAGCTTGAGGAGATAATACGCCCCTGCGGGCTTTTCAGAACCAAAGCACGGGACATAAAGGCGGCCAGCGCCGCCATCTGCGAGCGCTTTGGCGGCCGCCTGCCCGACAACATGGAGGACCTGCTCACCCTGCCCGGGGTCGGGCGAAAGCTGGCCAACCTTTTGCTGGGGGATATCTACGGCATCCCCGGTATTGTCGCCGATACACACTGCATCAGGCTCTGCGGCCGCTTCGGGATGTACCCCGAAACCCTGAAAAATCCGCTCAAGGTCGAAAAGATACTCTCCGGGCTGGTCGAGCCGGCCGAGCAGAGCGACCTCTGCCACCGGCTGGTCCTCTTTGGCCGCGAATACTGCCGGGCGCGCGCGCCGAGATGCCCCGAGTGCCCGCTTGCCGGTTTGTGCGAACATAATCTTTACGGGTCGGAGTCTGAAAAATCTGAGCCGGGCGGCCGGAAACCGCACTAAAAAATGAAAGGTGCGGCGCGACAAATTCAGGGTGTACGCAGCCGGCCGCGCAGGTTGCACCTGCGGAAAAAAGCTGCCGTAAATCAATTTGATTTGCGGCAGCCTTTAGCTTTAGTCGATGTCGATTTTTACCGATTTGTCGATAGTCTGCTTTTTGGGGACGGTGACAGTCAGCTCTCCGTTGTCAAGTCTTGCCTTGATTCCGGCGCTGTCGGCCTCTGCAAGGTAGATGCTGCGCCGCATTGAGCAGACGCGCCGTTCCCTGTGCAGGTAGTTTTTCTTTTCGGTTTCGGATTTTTCGTCCCGGGTGACAGAAATGACAAGCCTGTTGTCTTCATAGGCCAGACTGATTTCATTCTTTTTTACGCCGGGAAGCTCAGCTTCGATGACGTAGCTATCCTCCTCCTCGCGCACGTCAACCTTGAAGGTGTCGCAGCTAAGAGGTCTCCCTAACGGCCACCAGCTGTCCGAAAAGAAGTCGTCAAGCATATTGTTGAAAAGGTCGAAATTCGGAAAACCTACACTCGCATTCCATTTGTTGAAAGGTACCAAAACTCCCATAATAACATCTCCTTTACCTGATATTATAGCACTCACAACCCGGCAGTGCTAACTTCTGATATAAATATACTACATTAAAACAGTATTGTCAATACATTTTGAAAAAAATTTTAATAAAACCGCAGAAAATTTACAAGCACCAGTCGCGAGTGCCAATATGTCCGGGTGTTATGGCTGCCGGATGGCGTGAGGGCTACATTTGCCGTGCCGAAAAAATTATTGACACCACCGGTATCATTTGGTATACTGATTAAAACGAATAAGTTTAAGGAGGGTTCCATGAAAAGCTTTTGGCGCATATTGGCACTGATACTACTGTTGCTCATGACCATCCTGCTTGCGCTTCCCGTGCAGGCAGCCGCAGACCCTTCTCAGTATCCTGATTATACGAAAACCGGCATGTCCTTTTCCGCAGCCGACCAATACCGGCAATCCTTTCCCATGGACGCGACTCCCAACACCATTTCGGCCTGGATTAACCTGCCGGCAAGCCTTGCCGACGACACGCCTGCAGGGGTGATTTTCGGCAACTACGACTCATATCCTGCCATAAGTCTTGAAATCGCAAAAAGTGGACACCCGAAGCTGCTCTGGCAGCAGGACGAGAAAAATGCAACCGAGATTCTCTTTGACAAAATAGACCTGCGAATAGGCAAGTGGGTGCATCTTTCGGTTACCCGCAACCCGGCCGCCGGCGTCTTTACCTGCTATATCAACGGCGAGCAAAAACAGCAGATAACCCTCACCGGTACCCCCGATATTATACCTGCGGGAGCCTGCCGCGTGGGTGGGGACTATCGCCCCGGGAACACGAATTATTTCAAAGGAGAAATTGCGGGGATTGCGGTTTACCCGACCGCACGCACAGCCTCTGAAATCACTTCCAAGGACATGAAGATTCCTGATGTCAAAGCTGCTCTGTGCATCTATATGCTCAACAACAAAACCGACGGCCTGCAGGACAGGTCTATGAAGAGAAACCATCTTGCCGCCCAGACAATGTTCTATGATTATACGCCGAAAACCGGAAAATATACCATTGCCGTAATACCCGATACTCAATATATCATACAGAGTTATCCCACTTTAATGCCCAAGGTTGCCGACTTCGTTTTGGCGCGCAGTGAAACAGACGACATAAAGTTTATTATCCACGTGGGCGACGTGGTGAACAACATCACCGACAAGGAATGGTCGCTTGCCAAGTCCGAGCTTGGCCGCTTTGACGGCAAAATTCCCTATTCTCTTGCCCCGGGCAACCACGACTATGTGACCTCGGGAAATGTCCGCAACACGCAGATGTTCAACCAGTATTTCCCGATTGACCATTTCAAGGCCAACGGCGCATACGGCGGGGCCTACGACGAGACCAGTTCGGATAACCTGTACTTCTGCTTTGAGGCAATCGGGCTTAAATACATGGTGATGTCGCTCGAGTTCGGGCCGCGCGAGGACGTGGTGCGCTGGGCCAACGAGGTGATAGCCGCGCACCCCGAGCACAATGTCATAGTCGCAACCCATGCATATCTGAATAAAAACGCCCAGCATATAAAACCCGGTGACCAGTATGTGCCCTCTTCCTACAGCTTTTTGGGAGGCGACTGCAATAACGGAGACCAGCTCTGGAGCAAGCTTATATCAAAGCATCCTAATATAGTGTTGGTGCTGTCCGGGCATATCAACACCGAGAACATAGTTTGGCGCGAGAACAAGGGCGAGGCCGGGAATAGCGTCATTGAGCTGCTCTGCGACGTTCAGGACCTTGACAACCTGTACGGCGGCTTTGGCGGAGTGATGTTCATGACCTTCTCGGACGGCGGGCAGACTGTTGATATTAGTTTTGCCTCGGCCATCAAGAACAAATACTTCAAAGAGTCAAACCAGTTCCAGATTAAGCTGAATGTGATAGGTACCCCCGACCCCGAGACCACCCCCGAGCCCGAGAGCGAACCCGAGCCCCCGGCCGAAACCACAGCCGAGCCCGGCATTAAAAAGCCCGACGGGAAGCAGAGCTGCAAGTCTTCTGCCGGATTCGGCGTATTCGCAATTATCGGTTTTGCGGCGATAGTTGTAACCAAAACCAAAGGCAAAAAGGCATAATTTCCACAATACAGAACCAAAAACCCGCCCGACCCGCCCGCACAGGGCGGGTTTTTTTTGGGACGCGCTGGGGAGGAACTTGCCCGAAGGAGTTTCTCCCCTTTTAGTTGTTAGTTACTAGACAACAGGCGGATGAACACCGAAACAAAACTTACCTCATCCTATGATTTTACCCCCTGCCGCCGAATATAAATTAAATATCGAAAATAAAAACGCGGAGGCTACGGCTTGAAAAAATACAGGGTTACAATAATCAAAGGCAGGTCTGTACTGCTCGCATTACTCACCATTGCGGCATGCGCGCTTTTTATCGCGGCGCTCTCAACATATCTGTCAAGAACCGGCAAAATGAAAAAAAGCAGCGCGGCCGCAGGCGACTATCTTATCTTAGCGGCAAGCGAGCAGGGAATGTATTTTTACCAGCGGGATTTTGACGCTTTTTTGCTGCTGCCCCCCGGCAACACGCTCAGGGCGCAGGTCTTCAGGCTGACCGGCGAGCAGGTTGAGCTTGTGAATTCCGGGATTGATGTGTTTTATTCGATTGTCGACAACACCACCTCGGCCGACAAAATAAACTTCTGGAACTTCGCGGCATACTACGGATATGATGTGGAGCCTAATGTTGGAATTACCGGAAACGGCCTTTCGGGCCGAATGCAGCTCTCACAGGACGGCAACTACTATGTGGCAACCGCGATACCGCTGACCCCCTACAACGACGGCAGCCGGGTGCCGAATCCCTATCAGTTAGCCGTCATAACCGTGACCGACAGTGAAAGCGGCGAGGTGCTCGCGCAGATAAGCGACGTCGTGATGCCGGTGGCTGATGAGATGGGTTGCCTGAACTGCCACGGAATTGTTGATACCAACCTAAACATTTTGTCGGCGCATGACAGGATTTCGAACACCAATTTGCTTGAACAGCTCTCGCAGGGAACCCGGCACAGGTGCGCGGACTGCCACAGGGACAACGCGCTGGGTGCCTCCGGTGTCCCTGGTGTTCCGCCGCTATCACAGGCGATACACCGGTTTCACGCCGACAGGATGCTGCCGCGCAGCGGCATAACACCCGACTGCTACAGGTGCCACCCCGGGCCTGTTGCGCAGTTTTACAGAGGGGCTATGTATATGGCGGGCATCAGTTGCACCAACGCCAATTGCCACGGCGACATGCTGAATGTGGCATTGACTCAGGCGGTAGGCCGGCAGGCCTGGCTGAATCAGCCCGACTGCTCCAACTGCCACCGGGAGGTGTACGGAACAAACATGGGAAAGCTCTACCATGAATCGTATCTCCTAAACAGCCCCGACGAAGAGATGAACAATATAATCCTCTGTATTTCCTGCCACAACAGCGCGCATGCCGAGTGGGTCTCGACAAACAGCCTTGACAATCTGCTTCCTATAAGAATAATGGGTTATCCCGACTTTATCAGGCGATGTACGGTCTGCCACAGGGCCGGGGTCCTGGGACGGGCGCACGCGTACTATATTGAAGAAACAAGATAAGAGGTTATGAAAAATGAAAGGACTTGCCGTGCTGGAAAACCTGCTGCTCCCGGCGGCCGCCGGGCTTTGCCTGGTCTCTGCGCTGCTCTCTTTCTTCCCGGGAAAACAAAAAAGACGGGCCGGGGCGCTGCCTTTTTTGTGGTGTGCGGCGGCACTCCTTGTTATGGCGGCGACGGCCCTGATGATTTATTATCTTATAACGGTAAACTGTGAATACAGCTATGTTTACAGCCATACCAGCCGGGATACCCTGCCGGCTTATCGGATTACCGCCCTTTGGTCGGGACAGGAGGGCTCCTTTCTGCTCTGGGGGCTGATTATGTTCATAACCGGCATTGTCCTGCTCGGGGATAATGCCAAAGGCTTTGGGAGGAGCTTCGGTATCTTTTCTGCCGTATGTTTTGTCCTTTTGCTTTTGTGCATTATCTCGCAGCCCTTTGCCAGGCTTTCAACGCCGCCGGCCGACGGGCTGGGGCTGAACCCGGCGCTGCTCGACCCCTACATGACAATTCACCCACCCCTGGTTTTTATCGCCTACAGCGCCATGGCGGTTTTGTTCTCGCTTGTAGGTGGGCCGAGGGAGGACAGAGTAGCAGCGGCCACCAAAACCCGCCGCTGGGTTCGGATTAGCTGGTTTTTTCTCGGGGTCGGGATTCTGAGCGGGAGCGTATGGGCCTACCGGGCGCTGGGCTGGGGCGGATACTGGGCCTGGGACCCTATTGAAAACGCCGCGCTGGTCCCCTGGCTTATACTGACCGGCTACCTGCACCGAAGCGATCTGTCAGGGCGCAATGTGTGTATCCTGCCTTTTTTGCTGGCCTCGGTCGGCGTGTTTCTGACGCGCAGCGGGATTCTGTCCTCAATGTCGGCACATGCCTACGCCGAGGGCGATATGCTGATTTCGGCAATTATCTCCTGCGCTGTTTTAGGCATCGCGGGTTTTCTTGTTGCATCAAAAATAAAAAAAGCGAGGAAAAAGGACACCTGTAAAAGAGCAAAAATAAATATCAACAGAATTCTTACATACACAACAAACGCATACGCAGCGCTGATTTTTCTCGGCACCGTTGCCCCGGTCCTGCTGCAAGCCCCGACTCCGACGGCCTACTACACGGCAATCAGCGCTGTCTATGCGCTGGTATATGCCGGGCTGCTGCTTGCGCAGGACTTTAAAATCCTGAAAAAGCTGAATATCCCGATGATTCTCCTTAGCACGGCGCTTACCTCGGGAATAGCGGTACTCACGCGGACAACCAAGTATTTCTGGCTTTTTGTGGTCTGGGCGGCGCTAATGCCGCTCTCGCTCTGGCTGGCCGACCGCTTCAGGCAGTCTGGTCCGCGGTATTATCTGAGGCATCTGGGGGTCCTCTTCATGATTGTCGGCGCTGTGGCGTCCTCGGCCTTTTCCGGGTACTATTATGCCGCCGCCGAGATTGACGGCGAGGGCATCTCATTTGAGGGAGTGAGGATAAGCAAAACCGAGCTTGCCGAAAAGGAGATGATTATAGTCACGCAGCCGCACCGGGATTTGATTATTCAAACCTCCCGGGTATTGCCCTCGCCCACCGGCGGCGTTATTGTTCACTATACCGAAAAGCCGCTGATTCTCTTGTTTTGGGTCGGGTGTGCTTTGGTGGCCGTGCCGCCCTGCCGGATTTTCAGCCGGAAACGAAAGCAGAGCAGGGACTCGCGGGGTTCCGCCCCGCACCCCGCTTTTCTTAACGGGGACTCTGCCCCCAAACCCCCGCCTGATTGCGAGGACACCGCCCCCGTGCCCCCCGCTTAAGTCACACGGCGTGGGAGATTTTTTAGATTAAAAAACCCGCGCGCCAGCGACCGCAGGTCGCCGGTCATGTATAGAAAATGCAAAATTGCATGACACAAAAAGGCAGCGTAATTTTTGAAATATTGCATATTCTGTAAAACTGTGATATAATACTTAACATTAAGTCAGCCCGCACGGGAGTGTGCAATATTATCAACAAGGCATGGTCGGAGCTATGAGCAAGACGGCGGTTCACATAGAAAATCTGTCGGTTTATTACCGACATACCAAGGCCCTGTCCGACATTTGCCTTGATGTTGTCGCCGGCGAATATCTCGGGATTATTGGCCCGAATGGCGGCGGTAAAACCACGCTGCTCAAAGCTATGCTGGGGCTTGTCCGGCCTTATTCGGGGCGGGTGGAAATTTTCGGCGGGCCGCCGCAGAAAAAACGGGTGCAGATTGGCTATGTGCCGCAGTTTTCCGCGGTGGACAGGCAGTTTCCCATCACGGTTTTTGAGGTGGTGCTGAGCGGCCGGATTGACCCGGGGCTCAGACCCTTTCACAGGTACAGCCAAAGAGATAAGAAGCAAGCCGAGGAACTGCTCGGCCGGGTGGGGCTTGCCGATATTGCGGGCTACCAGATATCAGAGCTGTCGGGCGGTCAGTTTCAGAAAATGCTGATAGCCCGAGCGCTCGCCCGGGAGCCAAGGCTCTTGCTGCTCGACGAGCCGACGGCGAGCGTTGACGCCGTGTCCCGCCAGCAGATATTCGACCTTTTGGCCGAGCTGAACCGCGACATGACAATAATACTTGTCACTCATGACCTTTTTGCCATCTCATCCCAGATAAGAAGGCTTGCCTGCCTCAGTGGCAGGCTTGTTTATCACGGCGAGCCCGAGCTGACCGATAGTGTTGTGCAGAATCTCTACGGCTGCCCGGTAGACCTTATCGCGCACGGCGTGCCCCACCGGGTACTCCGGGAACACGGGGAGGATTCGGATAAAGATGATTGAGGCCATTTTTGAATACCAGTTCCTCCAGCGGGCGCTGCTTGCCTGTCTGCTTGCAAGTGTTACCTGCGGGATAATCGGGGTCATAATCATTGAGAAAAAACTGGTCATGATGTGCGGCGGGATAGCCCACACCTCCTACGGCGGAGTCGGCCTTGGCTTTTTGCTGGGCTTTGAGCCGATTTTAGGCGCTTTTGCTTTTGCACTGCTCGCTGCCCTGGGAGTTGGGTACATAAACCGCAGGGGCGGCGGAAAATCCGATGTGCAGAGCGGCCTGCTCTGGTCGCTCGGCATGGCGCTGGGCATTGTGTTTATTTCGATAATGCCGGGCTATCCCCCGAACCTCGGCACCTACCTCTTCGGCAACGTGTTGTCGGTGACCGGCTCAGAGATTGTCCTGACGCTGAGTCTGACGCTTGTTGTGCTGCTTGTCTTTATAATTTTCTACAACTACTGGAAGGCCTACCTCTTTGACGCGGAGTTTGCAGCGGTGGCGGGTGTTAAGTGTGCGCTGCTTGAATACCTGCTCCTTGTTCTGGTGGCTATGGCGGTGGTGGTGCTGATTCGAGTTGTCGGTATCATACTTATTCTGGCGCTGCTGCTGGCCCCCGCAGCCACAGCCGGGCTGCTTTCAGCCGACCTGAAAAAGAGGATGATAATCTCGGTGGCCTTGGGCTGGCTGTACTGCTTTCTTGGGCTGTGGATTTCCTATGAGGCCGACATAGCCTCGGGCGCTGCTATTGTCATGGTCTCGGTGCTGCTCTATTTTCTTTCTGCCGCGGCTTTCTTGGTGCGAAACAGGATCGGGAGAAAAAACGGCGGCGCTTAGGCCGGGGCGCCTGCAAAAAGGCAATTGGTCTTTTTGATGAAATTCAGTCTCCTGAAAGGAACATATATGAAAAGCAGGCTCAAAGACATTTTTATTTTATTTTTTACCTTTTTGAAAATCGGCGCTTTTACCTTCGGCGGCGGATATGCCATGATTCCCCTGATTGAGCGCGAGATAATAGACAACCGCAAGTATATTGAGAAAAAAGAAGTGCTGGATATAATCGCGGTCTCGGCCTCGATGCCCGGTGCCATCGCGATTAATATCGCTACTTTCATCGGCTACCGGGTGGCGGGCTATGCCGGCTCGATTGCCTCGATACTTGGCTGCGTGCTGCCCTCCTTTTGCATAATTTATGCAATATCCTCGCTGCTGCGGCAGTTCGGGGAGTTGGAGGTTGTAAGGTTTGCTTTTGCCGGGGTCCGGGTGGCGGTGGTCGTGCTGATCTCAAAGGCGCTGCTCTCGCTCTGGAAAAAATCCCCCAAGGGTACTCTGCCCTACATAATAATGGGGGCGGCCTTCATTTGTGTCGCATTTTTAGGCGTTAGCGCCATCTATACCATTATCGCCGGGGCGGGTGTGGGACTTGCCGCAAGCCTTATCGCCGCACGGGGGAAGGCAGGTGGCGCACGGTGATTTATCTTGAGCTTATATGGGCATTTTTTAAGATTGGCGCCTTCACCTTCGGGGGCGGGTACGCCATGATTCCGCTCATACAGTCCGAGGTCACCTCTCGCGGCTGGATGAGCACTGAGGAAATACTCAATTTCATAGCGGTCAGCGAGTCGACGCCCGGCCCCTTTGCCATAAACATGGCGACCTATATCGGCACCGAGACTGCCGGGTTCTGGGGCGCGGTCTGCGCCACCGGCGCCGTCGTTTTGCCGTCTTTTATAATTATTTTGATTATTGCAAAAATTTACTCGGTTTTTAGAACCAATAAATATGTAGCCGGCTGCATGTCGGGTATCAAACCGGTGGTTATCGGGCTTATCGCCACCGCCCTGTATACCACGGCAGAGGCCGTCTTTTTCCCGGACGGGCTTACCCTTGGTATATTCACCGGCGCGGCCTTCTGGTTTTCGCTTGTGATACTGGCGCTTGACATTTTGCTTGTGACAAGGAAAATTCATCCGATAACAATAATAGCCATATCGGCCGCCCTCGGTATTGCCTTCGGCTATGCCGACAAGCTTTGGATTTGACACAAGCAGGCAGCCACATATAACATATGGCAACCCCTCCGGCCAGCCCGGCAATATTTGCCCAAGAAGGCCATTTTGTGACTTGAAGGCCATATACTTGGATTATAATTGCTTCAGATAAAAGTAGCGACTGGGTAAATGCGTTTCTTATTTCCAAATATTTAATACTACAACAAATTTGCCATTTGATAGTTTAATGTAATTTAACTTTATTGGAGGCATTTTAGGCATAATTGGTCTTTAAATATCTTTAATTTCTAACTTAAATTTATCTTTGGTCATCGTTAGATATATCTATACCAATTATTTCTTGAGGTTTACCCTTATCTTCTCTTATTCCAATTATTAAATAACCACCTTCGGTATTCGCAAATGAGCAGACATCTTTCCAAAATTCCGCCATTTCGTTCTTTTTGATATGAAAAGGCTCCTTGCTGTATTTTCCGGTAGGTGTCAGCGCTTCGTCCGTAATGTCCGGCCTTACGTTTTCCCTCCTTCAAGCTCAAATCAGCTCGAGCAGCCGCTCTACGTTCTCCTCTTTGGTCGCCCAGCTTGTGGCAAAGCGGACTACCGTGTGTTCTTCGTCGGGCTTCTCCCAGAAGCAAAAGCCGACCCGGCGCGACAGCCCGCGCAGCACCTCATCCTCAAGTATAACAAACTTCTGATTGGTCGGGGTCTTAATAAACATACGGTAGCCCCGCTCGCAGAAGCCCCGCTCGAGTTTCTCGGCCATCCTCACGGCATGGGCCGAGATTCTATAGTAAAGGCCGTCGGTAAAAAGCGTGTCGAACTGCAGGCCGAGCAGCCAGCCCTTTGCCAGCAGCGCCCCCTGCCGCTTTATCCGGGTAAACATCTGCTTTATCCGCCCGGCCTGAGGGAGGACCAGCGCCTCGCCGAAGAGCGCCCCCACCTTTGTCCCGCCGATATAAAAGGCGTCGCAGCACTCGGCAATCAGCGGAAGGGTCACGTCCGTACCGGTGGCGGCAAGTCCGTAGCCCAGCCGCGCGCCGTCAAGATAGAGAGCCATGCCGTATTCGTCGCAGATACGGCGCAGGACGCGCAACTCGCCGGCCGAATAAAGCGTGCCGTATTCGGTCGGGTGGGATATATAGACCATCCCCGGCCGCACCATATGTTCTCGCGCCTCGTCCGAATAAAACTTCCGAAGCAGCGCCAAAAGCTCGTCGGCCCGGATTTTCCCGCCATGCTGGGGCAGGGTTAGAATTTTATGCCCGCCGGCCTCAATAGCCCCGGCCTCATGGACATTTATATGCCCGGTTTCGGCCGCCACCACGCCCTCATAGGGCTCAAGAAATGCGTTGATTGCAACTGCGTTGGTCTGGGTCCCGCCCGAAAGAAAGTAAACCTCGGCCCCGGCCACCCCGCAGGCCTCTCTTATTTTTTGCCTTGCCGTCTCACAGTATCGGTCATAACCGTATGCCGTGTTTTTTTCAAAGTTTATCTCAGAGAGCCGCCTGAGAATCTCGGGATGCGCCCCCTCCATGTAATCGCTGTCAAAGCGCAGTATTTCCATTGTCTTTACCGTTCCTTGTGTTTTGTATCGCCCGGGCAGATTTAAAGCCCGCCGGTACTTACATTATATCATGTCCGCCGCACAAAATACCAGATAATTATACGATTTCGGTCAACAAAAAACGCGGGTTTTAATCAACTGCGTTTGCCGAGAACAACCGGTTTCTGCCGGACCTAGGGAAAATATTTTGTAATATACTGTTTAATATGGTTACGGGCGGGGAGGACGCTATAATTTTTCTGGCATCGGTCAGGGTTGCTCAATAAATTGGCGTGGCTGTGACTCCCGGCCCCTTTTCCCGCACAACCCAAAGCAAAACACCGGCAACCCGGCGCCGGTGTTTTGTAATATTCAGCTTTTAACCGAGCGAGTCCATGGTTCCCTGAATGTTTTCAATCAGCTTTTCAAGTACCCTGCGGTTTACTTTGAAATTCGTTGTCCAGGACGCGGCCGCATTGTTTATTACGGCATTGCGGAACAGACTGTAGCTGAGGTTGTTGAGACTTGTGGTAAATATCCTGCCCAGCTCAAATGAAACACTCTCCCTGACAATATCCCACATAACGACATCGTCGCTGCCGCTTGAGTACTTGTACTTAAACGAAATTTCAAAAACCGCCGGCGTCACCTTGCGGTAGGATTCGGAGGCATAGCACTCGAGCACCGCAGACGCCATGTTGGCCTTCTGTGTCGCAAAGGAGATTGAATACATTGTATAGGGGAATGATAGTATGGTTACGTGGTTTTTCTGCTCGGAGTCGTATTTCGGAACCGGCACCACTCCGTAGTTCACGCCCGACGCCGCAAAGCCCTTGATACTGTACTGCGCCTCGGTCAGGGCAAAGAGCGAGTTGCCCGAACCGAAAATATTGTATAAGCCCGCCCCGTCGGTGGCGGTGAAGGTGTCGCCGCTCTCATGGAAAAACGGGCAGAGTTTCTCCAGGAGGTAAAGGGTCTTCTCACTGTCCCAGTTTTCTGATATCACCAGATTGCCGCTTGCATCCTTTTCAATTTCGGTAAGCCCCGAGCCCCAGAAGAAGGAATCATAGAAGATGGCCCTTGTCACCAGCCCGAAGCGGTCGCCCTGGTCGGCCACGCCGTTCCCGTTTAAGTCGCGGTAGAGGTCGGTACTCAATTCAATCAACTTGTCAACAGTCCACCTGTTGTCGTAAACCAGCTCATAGGGATTTTCAAGGTTGTATTCAGTAACCAGGTCCTTGTTGAAATAGACGGTATACATCATGTAAAGCAGGTTGCAGGATATGTCGCCCGAGCAGAAGTAGAGCTTGTCGGAAATGGTCGACTGGTTAATGAGGCTGTCGGGCCACCAGGGTTTTTCAAAATTCAGATAATCGAGGACTAAGAGGTTCTGGGTACAGCCTCTGAGCGCGAGAGTCGCGGCAGTCATGCTGTAGCCAGCGAAAATGTCATACGACATGCCGCCGGCGAGCACATCGTTATTGGCCGCCGAGACAAAGCCCGCCTGATTTTCATAGTTCCCGGACACGCCAACCCACTTGAGCTCAACTCCCAGGCGTTCCTCAATTGCCTGGTTCCGCGCGTAAATCGCATCACCGATTAGGTCTCCGCTAATCTCTTTGACCTCGAATTCGGCATTCTGCACGTCCGACCAGTACAGTATACCGGCGCTCTCGCCGCCAAAGTCAATGTCATCTCCCAAATCATCCTCAACCAGCTCTGTCTCAGCTGAGGTTTCGTCTGAGTCTGAGGTGTCAAGCAAATCCGAGGTTGTGGTATCGGCCGGGGTGTCGGACCCCTGGTCCCGTGCGCAGCCGGCAGATAACGGAAAAACAAAAACAAAACACAAAAAGATTGCCGCCAGTTTTTTCATAAACTGCACTCCTCCTGTATAAAATTTGTCCTTCGGGTTCCTAACAATTGCCGAGTTGTTCCCGGATTATTCCTCACAACCAATCCGGGTGCATTTATAATTATACAGAATTGTAAAGTCAAGTGCAAGGATTTATGATAAAAAACTTCTTCGGGACACTTCCAACCGAGGCATTTTCGAGGCCGGCTGCCGTAGAATCAAAGTGCGGCGAGCAGAGCCTCGTATTTCGGCAGCAACCAGGCGTAGGCCTCGGCCGAGAAATGGTGGTTAGGCTGCTCGCCGTGCACTACCCCCTCGTCAATCCAGGCAAGCTGCGCCGGGTTCTGGAAGGAGATGCCGGAATTGTAGTAGTTGTTAAAGCAGGGCAGCGCAAACCGCTTGCAGACCCGCTCCATTGCCAGCACATAGTCAATGTCCGAAAGGCCAGGCTTGTTTTTTGACGGCCAGCGATTGTAATTGGTCATAAACAGGATTTTGGCCCTCGGGTATTTGGCGGTAAGCCCTGATATGAGCGTGTTCAGCGCGCCGCAAAAGGTCGAGATGTCGGTAGAGTCGTCGTCGCCGAGCGGGACATTGAGGCGCTTGTCGTTGGCTCCGCCAATTACCACAACATAATCAGCGCCGTCTGCCATGTCGGCATATCTTACGCACATCGGGGGCAGCTTCTGCGCCTCAAGCTCCTGATATGCTACTGTGTTTCCGTTCTGACCGTAGTTGTAAAGGGTCATGTCCTGCTTTGCGGCGAGCAGCTCAAGCCAGGTTTTGCCCCGGCAGTCCTTGTTGCCGTGAAATAACGAGTCGCCCAGTGCAACCAGCGTCTTGCCATGAAGAATACTTGCGTCAGCCATATTTTTGTCCTTTCTGTGTCGGGTTTTTATATCAGTGCCTGTGGTTATCACCGTGATATTGGCTATAGTCCCTGCCTATCAGGCAATCCTGGCCGTAGCAGCCGTTGCCCTCGGCGTCGGTCTGTACGGTCAGGTGGCTGATACCAAATTTTTCACTTATCTCGTAAATCCTGTGCTTCACCCGGGTTGTGTCGGATATGCTGTAGCCGGCCGGGACGACTACATGCAGCGTAGCTATAGCCGTTTCACCGTCAAAGCTCCAGACATGCAGATGGTGTATCGACAAAGCCCCTTCGACCTCGCCGAGCGCGGCCTTATACGCCGCGGTATCAAAGCCGGCCGGCGCGCGCTCAAGCAGCACTGCAAAGGCGTCGCGCAGGTGGATGACAATATTATAGATTATGAAGGCCGCGACAAGGAGCGACATCACCGGGTCGACATAAAGCGCGATGGTATGTCCCCTGAAAATATACATTACAATGCTGCCTAAAAGAACCACCGCCCAGCCCAACACATCCTCGAGCATATGCAGGCTTATCGCGCGTTCGTTGAAGCTGCCGCGATGCGTGCGGTATGCCGCATAGCCGTTGACCGCGACTCCGAAGACGGCAAGAATTATCATCATGTCGGACCTGGGCTCGGCGGGGCTGAGCAGCCTTGCCACCGAGGAGTAAACCACAATTCCGCTGCCGACAAGGAGAACGAGAGAGCTGATTATTGCCGACACTATAGAATATCGCCGGTAGCCGTAAGTATAGGTCTCGGTCGGTTGTGAGCGTGAGTAGCGCTCAAGAAAATACGCGCTGCCGATAGCAATGCAGTCTCCCAGGTCATGAATCGAGTCTGAGAGGATGGCTACGCTGCCGGTATACAGGCCGCCGGCAATCTCTATGATAACAAATCCTAAGTTGAGCAAAAAGGCGGTAAGGATATTTTTTCCGGCATTTTTTTTGTGTTTCTTCATTGACTTTGCGCTTTCTTTGGGGTTTGCGGATTTATTGCTATAATGCTATTATACCAATAAAAAAAAACAGGGCAACCATAACGATTTTACCGGTTTACAGGTCTATGTTGGGGGTGTAGAATTCGTAATGGTTTTTGTTTTTTCTCTTGACGTTATAGAGCGCCTTGTCGGCTTTGCGGTAGAGTGTGTCAAAGTCCTCGGTGCCGGCTTCGGTCAGAATGCAGCCTATACTGACGCTGAGGTTAAAACCGCAGATTTTGGTTTCGGCAACCCGGGACAACAGGCGCTCGACAAGTTCTCGCGCCGTCTCCTCGTTTTTTACCCCGCACAAAAGGGCCATAAACTCATCGCCGCCTATCCGTCCGATAATGTCTCCTTTGCGCAGGCAGGAGCACATGACGTCGGCGACTTTCTTGAGCGTCAAATCACCGATAGGGTGCCCGTATGTGTCGTTGATGTTTTTCAGCAGGTCGATGTCGAGAATCAAAAGCAGACAAAGTTCTCCGTCGCTCTCCGAGAGCTTGTCCCTTATAATATCCTCGGTGAAATACTTGTTGTAGACCCCGGTGGCCGAATCCTTGTGGGCCGCCTCGAGCGCCGCCTGCAGTGCCTGGTTCCGGCGCAGGTTCTCAAGCGTTTTTTTGGTTGTGATATTTTCAAAAACGGCGGCAATCGTGTGGCTGACATCGGTGCACTCAAGCAGCTTCATTTTGGTTTTGAACCAGACAGAATTGCCCTCGCCCTCGCAGCCGCGGAATCTGAGCTCGCACTCGGCCACCCCGTCCTGGTCGGAAACCAGCTTCAGTATTTCTGAGATATTGTTGCCTTCAGGGGTTTTTCCGGGCAATTTTCTGAGGTATATAATCACACTGCTCTCAACGCTTTTGTTGCCGTCGGACTGAAAGACATGGGCGATGGCCTCGTCCAGCTTGTCTGACAAAGCCGGGCCGTTGTCAGCCGGTTTTTTGAATTCCATGTTCCGTCCTCCGATTCAATGTTTCTTTAATATCAGACAATTAAATTATATTATGCAAGCAATTTAATGGATGAGTCGAGCATTTGCGGTAAATTTAGCGGCCGATAAAGAAGTCGGATTTTACACAAATACATTATACAGTATTTACCATGAAAAATCAAGATAAAAGTATAAATTTCCCGAAAATTTTTATGGTTGAAATAATCTGCCTAAGATGATAGAATTAAAAAAAACGAACGGAGGCATGAAATGGAGACACAAATAAAAAAGACGGTCGGCATACGCGGGGAATATGACGTGCTGGTTGCCGGCGGAGGCACGGCCGGTGTTTTTGCCGCGGTGGCCGCGGCAAGAGCCGGTGCGCGGACGCTTCTGGTGGAGAAGAACGGGCTGCTCGGCGGGACCATGACCGCCGGATATGTCAATTTCCCCGGGATATTTAATTTTTGGGACAAGCAGCTGATAACCGGCCCCTGCTGGGAGCTGATGGAGGAGCTGGCGGCCGAGGGCGGCGCGGTGCTGCCCGACAACGACTATACCAAGAAGCATTTCAGGCAGCAGATAAGGGTGGACGGCTTTCAGCTTGCCGCCACACTTGACCGCGTATGTGTGTTAAACGGTGTTGACATTCTGCTTCACAGCATGATATCATTTGCCGAGGAGGCGCCGGGCGGCGGCCTTATAGTCGGGGTGACCGGAAAGGAGGGCCTTTATGCTCTGCGCGCCCGTGCGGCGGTCGACGCTACCGGCGACGCAAATCTGGCTGGAATGCTGGGCTACGAGCGGGTGAGAAGTAAGGTGCTCCAGCCGGCGACGCTTGAAAACAGGCTTGAGGGCTACCGGATTGAGGATGTCGACAAGGACGAGGTTGAGAGGGTATTTGAGACCGCAATAGAGGCGGGGGAGCTTGAGCGTGAGGTTTTCAGCTGGAAGTCGCCCTATGAGATGCTTTTGGCCCGACGGGTGAATATGCACATCCCCTGCCCTGGCACCGAGGATTCGGGGTCAAAGACGGCGATGGAACTCGAAGGCCGGAGAATTCTCTATACCATTCTGAAGCTGTTCAGGCAGATCAGGGGCTGTGGGAATATCAGGGTGAAGGTTTACGCCGCCGAGTGCGGGATACGCGAGAGCTGCCGGATTGTCGGCGAGAAGACCATGACAGCCGACAAGTATCTGTCGGGCTATGTTTATGACGACGCGGTGTCCTATTGCTTTTATCCCATTGACCTGCACAAGCTCGACGGGGGCGGCGTGTATATAGTTTACCTTGAGAAGGGTGTTATGCCGACAATACCCTACGGCGCGCTGATCCCGCGCGGCTCGCGCTATCTGCTGGTGGCCGGACGGACGGTGTCGAGTGACACCGAGACCAACAGCGCGGTGAGGGTGCAGGCCGCCTGCATGTCGATGGGACAGGTCGCCGGGACGGCGGCAGCACTTGCCGCCCGGGAAAAAACCTGTGTGGGGCAGGTGGATTATCACAGGCTTATACAGGCGCTTGAGGCGCTGGGGGCGACGGTTCCCGAAAAAAATATTGCTCAGTAATGAAAAGGCCGACATACCGTCGGCCTTTCAGATTTTCTTAAAGCCCTGAAGAGCGACCTGCGGTCGCCGGCGCGCCTTCCGCCACTTATCGTAGAGCGCGACAACACAGCGATGCACCGCGTTTCCCTGCGTTTACTAATATCTAACATCTGATAACTAATTAACTAATAACTAAACGCGGTTACCGCGCTGCTTTATTGGCGAAGTAAAATAGTTTTGGAAAAGTTTTTTGAGGATTCATAAGGTAAAGTTCCTTAAGCGGGGGTACGGGGGCAGAACCCCCTAAGTAAACCTGCGGGGCGGAGCCTCACAAGCGTCCCCGCGGGGGTGCGCAGCGCCCCGTGCGTGTCCCTTTAAATAGGGCTCATCTTAATTACCTGACACGCGCCGAGCATCTCGGCGTCGGTGTGTGAATGCGTGACTGCAATCAGGGTGCGGCCGCACAGTTTTGAGCGAATGAAGGCGGCTGCGGCCGCGCGGTTGGCCTCGTCGAGTCCGGCAAAGGGTTCGTCCAGGATAACAAGCGAGCTCTCGGCAAGCATCGCGCGGGCGATTGCCACCCGGCGCTTCATGCCGCCCGACAGCTCACGCGCCGGGGTTTTTATGTTGTCGCCAAGCCCGAGCGCCGAGAGGGCATCGACAATGTCACTTTGGGTGGTGCCCTTCGCGGCGGTGATGCGGACATTTGTTCGGGCTGAAAAATCCTCGCAGAGCCGGTCTTCCTGAAAGACTGCCGACATACGCCCGGGCACGCCGGTAATTTTACCCCCATCGGGCGTCTCAATGCCGAGGATAAGACTCAGCAGCGTGGTCTTCCCGCAGCCCGACTCGCCCATGACTATACTCACCTGCCCGGCCGGAAATATCGCCGAGAAGTCTTTGAGCACCTGCTTTGAGCCGAAGCGCTTTGAGATGTCTTCAACTCTTATGTCCTCGGTTTTCATAGCCGCACCAGCCTCCCGAACCCCAGCCGCAGCAGCGCCATGAACAGCTTTTCAAATACGACACTGATAATGACGATAATAACCGTCCAGGCGAGCAGGTCTGTTGTGTTGAAAAAGATTTTCGCGTCATACAGCGCCTCGCCCATGGAACCCTGCGGCAGACCTATAACCTCAGCGGCGACACCGGCCTTCCAGGACATGCCGAGGGCCGCGGTGCAGGCCGAGACAAGGTAGGGCCGGACGGCCGGCAGCCAGATGTAAATAAAGCACCGGTACCAGGGCATATGAAAGACGTCGGCCATGACGCTCATCTGCTTTGGTATGCTGCGTATGCCGCCGAGCACGTTTGAGTAAACCACCGGCAGTACGATAAGAAAAGAAATAAAGACCGAGAGCCGGGCGGGGGAGAGCCAGATAAGGGCAATGACAATAAACGAAGCTACGGGAACCGTTTTTACGGTCACCATCAGGGGTCTGAGCAGGATATCGACTATCTCAAAGCGCCCGGCGGCGACCGCAAGGAGGGAGCCGACACAAAGCCCGAGCAAAAACCCTCCGACAATGCGCGAGAAGCTAAAGCCTATGGCGCGAAAAAAGCCGGGCTCGGTCCAGATTGTCATAAGTCTTTTCAGAACGGCAAAGGGGGAGGCGAGCAAAATCCGCTCTCCCACCATAAGGGCAGCTATCTGCCAGACGGCCAGCGCCAAAAGTACCGAGATAGCGGTCCCTGCGCGCCTGTTTTTAATCAGAGACTTCAGCGACATAGTAAAAATCGTCGTCCGGGAGCCTCCCGCCGACCGAGGCCGGTTTTTGGTTGTAGAGGACGCTCAGGTAACCCTCCATGAGCGGCTTCATGTCCAAGCCGCCGATGAATGTAATGTTGCAGTGAGGTATGGCCGCCTCGGCTATGGCGGCGTTGAAGATATTGAACTTTCCGACAAGCTGTGCCGCGTCAGAGATGTTTTTGTTGACAAACTCGGTCGAGGCGGCGTACTCGTCAAGAAATGCGGCAAGAGCCGTGGGGTGTGCCTCGGCAAATTCGCGGCGAACGACAAGCACACCGGTCAGCATCTCGGTGCCGTCTCCCACCTTGTTCCACTCCTCGGTAAGGTCGAGAGCGATGTCAAGGTCGGGCAGGGTGTTTTGGGCGATGGTTATAAAAGGCTGGGGCAAAAGGGCAATTCCGCTTTCATTGCTGCTCAGTGCCGCAACCACCTCGGAGTGCTCGCTCTTCCACTCGATATTGACGTCGTTGTCGGGGTCAAGGCCATTTTCGCTCAGGATATAGCGGAGCGAGAACTCGGGGGTTGCGCCCTTGCCCGAGGCGTATATGGTTTTGCCGGCAAGGTCGGATACCGTATTTATGGCGGTGTTTTTTGTCAGAATATAGAGCATGCCGAGCGTGTTTATTGCAAGGAGCTGAATTCTGCCGTCGGTGTTGTTGTAGAGCACCGAGGCGAGGTTGGCGGGCAGGGCGGCGATGTCGAGATTGCCCTGAACGAGTTTCGGAGTCAGGACATCGGGGGAGGTATCGACCGAGAATTCGTATTTGTTGGCGGCCTTGCCGGCCTCGTTGTCCTCCATGAGCTTGACAAGCCCGATAGAGGTCGGCCCGGCAAGCCCGCCTACACGGATTGTCACATCGTCGGCCTTATCTTTGCCGCCCGCGCAGCCGGCGAGGGGAAGGGCTAAAAGTAAAACCGCAAGAACTACCGGGAATATTTTTCTGAATTTCATACAGACCTCTCTTTTTTGTGTATTCTTTGCTTATGCGTATAGTATATACGCTTTTTTTGACAAGTGATGTTGCAAATGCAACGAAATCGGCGGATACAAGAAAAACTCCGGCTAAAACATAGGGCGTGTGGCGGGATTTTCCTTGAATCTTTTGGAGTTGTATGTTATAATATGTAAGTCATGGTTATCAGAGAAAAATGCGGCAGTGATATGGCCATTATGAATAACCTGCATAGATAGCCGGATATGTGTGGGTTGGCAGGTAAAAGAAAATAATAAATAAAACATACAATAGGAGTTTTGGTTAATGACAACAGAAAGAGCCGGCATACCGGCAAAGTACAAATGGGACCTATCAGCAATTTACCCCGACGAGGCGGCATTTTCGGCCGAATTCTCGGAAACCGAGCGGATGATTGCCGAGTACCCGAAACACGAGAGCACCATGCTCAGTCGGCCCGAGGCGCTGGCCGCCGCCCTAGCCGACCACTATGCTATTGACCGGAAGATGGCCAAGCTGTACGAGTATGCAGCGCGCAACTTCGACGTCGACACCTCGGTAAACAGCTGGCAGGCCCAGACCGCAAAGGTCATCAATCTCAGCAGCCGCTTTATGGCGGCGGCATATTTCGTTGTTCCTTATCTGCTCAAACTCGACGCAGAAAAGCTCGAACAGTGGTATCTTGCCTGCCCCGAGCTGCAGAAATACCGCAGGGTTATCGAGGTAGAGCTGCGCCGCAAACCCTATGTACTCTCGGACGAATGCGAAAAGCTGCTTGCCGGCATGAGTCAGGGGCTTGACTCGCATGACGGCATCTACAGCATCCTGACCGACTGCGACATGCAGTTCGGCAAAATCCGGGACGAGGAGGGGAGGTTGGTAGAGCTTACCGATTCGTCCTATCTTAAATTTCTGATGAGCCAAAACCGGCGCGTGCGGCGCGCGGCCTTTACCAAGCTCTACCGCGGCTACGAGCAGTTTGGCAATACAATAGCTACCGTGCTCAACGGGTTCATCAAGGAAAAAGCCACGCTGGCAAAGCTCCGCGAATATGAGAGCAGCCTTTTTGCCTCCACCTTTGCCGACGAAGTGACTCCCGAAATCTACAACAACCTGATTGATACAGTGAACAGAAATCTTGAGGTACTCTTTGATTATTACGACCTCAAACGCGAGGTGCTCGGGCTGCCGAAACTCCACATGTACGACGCCTACGCGCCGCTTATCGCCGATTACGATAGAGATTACACCTACGAAGAAGCCCGGGACGAGGTGCTCGAGGCCGTTAAAATTTTCGGAGATGAGTACTACCAGACCCTCAAGGCCGGAATGACCGAGTGGGGCTGGGTGGACGTGTACCCGAACAAGGGTAAGCGGGGAGGCGCCTACAGCAGCGGCAGCTATGACACCGAGCCCTATATCCTGCTCAACTTCAACGGCAAGTTTGACGACATGTCGACTCTGGCGCATGAGGCCGGGCATTCGATGCACTCATATTTTTCGCGCAAGAACAACGAGTTTCATCTGTCAAACTATAATATTTTCGTCGCCGAGGTCGCCTCGACCGTCAACGAGCTGGTACTGGCCACAAAGAAGCTCAGGGAATCCGAAAACGACCTTGAAAAGCTTTCGGTACTTAACCACATCATGGAGACCTTCAAGGGCACCCTGTTCAGGCAGACCATGTTCGCGGAGTTTGAGCGCGACATATATGCGCTGGTCGAGGCAAACGAGCCGCTGACCCGCGAGATACTTTGCGAGAAGTACTATGCAATAGTCAAAAAGTATTTCGGCCCGCGGGTGGTGGTTGATCAGCAGATTTCGATGGAATGGATGCGCATACCGCATTTTTACTATAATTTTTACGTCTACAAATACGCCACCTGCATCTCGGCCGCCTCGAGCGTAATGAAGAAGATAGCCGAGCGGGGGGACGAATATATCCGGAAATATATCGATTTTCTCAAGTGCGGAAACTCAAAAAGCCCGATTGAGAGCCTTATGATCGCCGAGATTGACATGACAAGGCCCGAGGTTGTTGAGGATGCGGTCTCGGTGTTTGCCGACACTGTAAAACAGTTCCGCGAGATTGCCGGCCGGCTCGGGATGATTAAATCCGGAAAAAACTGAATCGTTATTGATTTTTGTTCTTACTTGTGGTAAAATCGACTCATAATTAATTTTTGTCAAAGGTTTGAGCAAGGCCAAGAGGGGCTGACTGTGGTATCAAGGAAATACACCAAGGATTACAGAATTGAAAACGTCACCCTGCCGGGCGGGAAGGTGGTTTCCCGGCCGGTCTACTGCGGCAAATACTACGGATTTTCGGCCGACCCGCGCAAGCTGCGCCGCGCGTGCGCCTGCATGACCGTGTCGGTGGCCGCATATTGGCTCTTCTTTTGGACAGGCCTGTTTCTCAATAGCGGGGCCATGCGGCGCTGGTATGTTTCGCTGCCCTATTTTTGCGGTTTTCTGCCGGCCGCCTTTCTCACCAGTTCGCTCTTCTACCTCTGGAAGTATTCGCTTCACCCTCCCCGGTTCGGGCTGACACGCGAACAGAAGGACAGATTGTACGACAGAATATCGCAATGCTCCTTTCTTTTGATTTTGCTCGGGGCACTCGCGGCCGCGGGAGATGTGGCATATTACCTGCTCGGCGCCCAGGGCTACAGGGGAATTGAGGATATTATGGTAAGTGTCTCGGTTGTTGCTATGACTATATCGGCCGCGACAATATTTGTTGTAAAAAAACATACAAAAATGCAAATAGTATCATGATTTGCGCTGCGTCTTTTTTATATATTTCATTAAAACCATTGACAACTTGTAGGTTTTATTGTAAAATTTATACATACAATAGTTTTTTATAATGTTGTTTTTTTGCGCCGGTTATGTCCAAGCCCCGGGTCCCGGATATTAGCAGTCTTATTTTGTATCAAGGCTACTGAATAATATTTTTATTATTTTTACGGAGGAATGAAAATGAAAAGCACGCTCATCAAGTTTCTCGCCGCGGTTCTTGTCCTCTGCATGATTATTCCCATTACGGCATCATGCGGGAAAAAGTACACGGGCGGAGACACCCTTGTCGTGGGTTATGACATTTTTTCAGAAAAGTTCAGCCCGTTTTTTGCAAAGACTGAATATGACCAGGACGTTGCGGACATGACGCAGGTATCACTCCTTTTGGCCGACAGAGAAGGCAATGTTGTGCTGAAGGGCAAGAGCGGTGAGGTCATTCCGTACAACGGAACAGATTACAAGTACGAGGGCCTTGCTGACTGCACCATCACACAGAATGACGACGGCACTGTTATCTATGAGTTTGACCTTCGCAGAAACGTCAGGTTCAGCGACGGCGAAAGGCTCACCGCGGACGACGTTATCTTCTCAATGTATGTACTTAGCGACCCGACATATATCGGCTCCTCAACCTTCTACACCCTACCGATTAAGGGAATGAAGGAGTACCGGGCCGGAATGACCGCACTATATGTCCTCATCCTTGAGGCCGGGCGCGACGCCACCGAGTTTACAAACTACACCAAGGAAGATGCCGACAAATACTGGGAGGCCATGGACAAGGCCGGCGTTGATTTTGCTCAGGATATTGTCGATTATGTGCTGAGCAACTACGGAGAATATGCCTCCTCTCCGGCCTACGGCGGCAAATGGGGTACGGCAATCACCGCCGACTCGCCCTATGCCGTGGCATACGGAATGAGAATGTGGGGATTCGGAAGCTGGGTCAAGAACGAGGCCGACGAATTTACCGGCGCGTTCAAGGACATAAACGGCAAGGTTTACGACTGCGTGAACACCTTCCCGACCACAGAGGACTACTGGGATAACCTTGACGCTGCTTATGGCGGCAACTATGTGGAGCTTAACGCCACCGAAGCTGCCAATGCCGATTTGTTTGCGCTGGTCGACGAGAAGCTCGGCGATGAAGCTGCAAAATACAATGCCGGCATTGTCACAGGCGAGACCGTCGACAAGATAGAAGGCATCGAGAAGACCGGCAACTACTCGCTCAAGGTCACCATGACCGAGTTTGACGCCACCTCGATTTACAAGTTCGCACTCTCGGTTTCTCCGATGCACTACTACGGCGACAAAGCCAAATACGATTACGATAAAAATATGTTCGGCTTCACAAAGGGCGACCTGTCCAGCGTGAGAGCCAAGACCACCACACCCATGGGCGCCGGCCCCTATAAGTTCGTGAGCTTCGAGAACGGAATTGTGCTCTTCGAGCGCAACGAGAACTACTATAAGGGCATCCCGAAGATTAAGTACATCAAGTTCCAGGAAGTGACCAACGAAGCCGATAAGGTCGCCGGTATCGCCAGCGGCACTATCGACATTTCCAACCCCTCGGTCAACGACGAAATTCTCCAGTCAATCAAGGATGCAAACCCCAACAAAGAGCTCACCGGCGATGTCATCACCTATAACGCGGTCGACAACCTCGGCTACGGTTATATAGGCATCAATGCAAACAACGTCAAGGTAGGCCAGGATCCGGCAAGCGACGCCTCAAAGGCGCTCAGAAAGGCCTTCGCCACCCTCTTTGCGGTTTACAGGGATACCGTGATTGCCTCTTATTACGGTGAGAGAGCTCAGGTTATCCAGTACCCGATTTCCAACACCTCCTGGGCGGCACCCAGACCCTCCGACAGTGACTATGCCATAGCATACTCCAAGGACGTTGAGGGCAACCCGATTTTCACCGACGGCATGACCGAGACCCAGAAATACGACGCCGCTCTCCAGGCCGCGATAGGCTTCTTTAAGGCAGCAGGCTACACCTGGGACGAGGCTTCCAAGAAATTTACCGCCGCTCCTGCCGGAGCAAAACTGACATATGAACTTATCATTCCTGGTGAAGGTATCGGAGAGCATCCGGCATACGGAATCCTGACCTCGACCAAGTCCGCGCTTGAGACCATCGGCATCACCATAAGTATTAACGACCCGTCCGACTCGAACGTGCTCTGGACCGCCGTTGAGTCGGGTACTTGCGAAATGTGGGCCGCCGCATGGGGAGCTACACCCGACCCGGATATGTATCAGGTATATCACAGCAGCAACACAGTCGGCAAGGGCGGAACAGACTCAAACCTTTACGACATAACCGACGCCGAGCTCGACGAACTTATTATGGTTGCCAGAAAATCGAGCGACACCTCTTTCAGAAAGGCCACATACAAGCGCTGCCTTGAGATAATAATGGAGTGGGGCGTCGAAATTCCGACATATCAGAGACAGAACTGTATCCTGTTCAGCAGCGCCAGAATAAATATTGATACGCTGACTCCCGACATCACGACCTTCTGGGGCTGGGCGCATGATCTGGAACTCCTTGAGATGAATTAAGGATTACCGGTCCTGTAAATAACTTTTAAGCAAGAGTCTGCCCCCAAGCAGACTCTTGCTTATGAAAGAACCCAAAGGACCAAATATATATAAAACCAACCAAGTTTATTAGTTCGGGTCGCCCGACGGGCGGCATGGTGATTAAAATGTTGAAATTTATTGTAAAGCGGTTGTTGTTGAGCATATTGATCCTCTTTTTCTCAATGTTTCTCATTTATCTTCTCATGAACAATCTTCCGACAAGCTATGTCGAGAAAACCGCAAGAGAGCTTGCAACCCTGCCGGGAAACCAGAAAAGCGCTGAGCAATGGACTGAAGAGCTAATTGAAGAGCTAAACGAGCGATACGGCTTAAATAAAGGTGCCATTCCCGGATTCTTTACATGGCTTAGCTACGCGGTGCGCGGGGAGTTCGGCGAGAGCTGGCAGTGGACGGTCGAGGTCACCGAGAAATTTTCGGAGGTTATCTGGTACAGCTTCTTTCTGGCGCTGATTGCTTTTGTGCTTGAAATAATAATTGCGGTCCCGCTCGGAGTTCTTGCCGCAACCAAGCAGTACAGCATGACCGACTATACCGTTACGGTGGTTTCGCTGATAGGCATTTCTATGCCGACCTTTTTTGTGGCGACGGTGCTTAAATTCGTTTTTGCGGCCAAGCTCGGATGGTTTGAGCCCTTCGGCATGGTGACCGCGCGGCTTGCCGGTAAGCTGACCGGTTTTGCCTGGCTGCTGGATATCGCATGGCACTTTGTGCTGCCCGCCTTAACTTTGACGATAATCGGTATAGGCAGCCTTATGCGCTACACCAGAACAAATACACTCGAAGTATTAAATGCAGACTATATCCGGACCGCCCGCGCAAAGGGGCTGCCCGAGAGCAAGGTTATAGGATATCATGCATTCAGAAATACTCTTATTCCGCTGGTGACTATCCTCGGCGGTTCGCTGCCCGGGCTTTTTTCAGGCGCTCTGATTACCGAGACCCTCTTTTCAATCCGCGGAATAGGTTACACCTCGTTTGAGTCGATGAAAAACGGGGACATACCTTTCACCATGTTCTACCTTGCGTTCGTCACAATACTCACCCTGGTCGGCACGCTTATCGCGGATATTCTCTATGCGGTGGTCGACCCGAGAGTCAGGGTTAACTGAGGAGGCAGACATGGCAGACAGGGATTTGAATCAGATGCTCAAGAAGATGGAGGCCGAAAGCCAGCTTCAAACCGAGGGGGACACCGAACGGCTGGACGATACCCAACGGGTAAAGGTGCTCAGCCCCGGCCGGCTGGTGTTCAAGCGGTTTATCCGCAACAGGCTGGCGATTGTCGGTTCCTGCATCCTTGTTTTCATGTTTGTTTTTTGCTTTGTCGGGCCGTATTTATACCCGTACGGGCAGACCGACAAGTTTTATATAACCGATATTTTTGAGAACTCGAATTATGCGGCGGCTAAAGAACGCACCGAATACTCCAATTATGAAATTGACGAGTCGGTTTCGGTGCACTATTTGGTAACCAACATGATGAATTATTTCATCAATGAGATGAAGGCGGCCGACCTTGACATTATGCTGGTTAAGGACGACTTCGGAGAAAAGTATATAATAAAATATGAAGCCGACAACATTTACTCGCTCAACGAGAGCGACCTGACCCGGGTAGGCCTGCTTGCCTCGGCGCTTCTGGTCTGTGAGTACGACATGTTTACCCAGACGATTACCTATTCCGAGGGGGTCGAAATGGACGACGCCTTCGGTATGGCGGTAAGGCTTGCCGTCATGGACAGGGAGGGAGAATTTGTTTACGGCGGCAAAACCTACAAGGTTGAGAGCGCCGGCGGCAAGAAGTATGCTATATGGCATCACCTGGACGCCGGGCTGCAGTATATCACACAGTCCCCGGGCGAGGGCTTTGAGGCTGCGGTGGAAGCGGCACTTGACGGCGACAAGAGGATTTTTGAATTCGGCGGCAGCCAATACCTTATCGACCAAACCGGTTCCGATTCCTATGACATATACAGATATGCCATCCGCAAAATGCTATATGTTTGCTCGCCCTACACCGTCGACCTGTACAGCGGCGCGGATGTACCGAAGGATTTCCTGAAGACCGCGCTGATAGGCTTTTGCAGGGGCGGAGTCTTCAGCTTTGACGGGGCTGACTATGTAATCAGCGAGGAGCTTGAGGACGGGGAGAGCGTGATAAACATCTACCGGGCAGGCGAAGCCCGGCCCTATGCTCTGTTCACAACCTTCTCGGTGAGCCGTTACACCGGCTCGGGTGGTCTTTTGCTTGAGTTTAAGGACGATGTGCGGCACAAGATACAGGAAATGTCCGAGCAGAATAAAAGTGTCGCCACGCTTATCACCAAGGTTGAAAAACAGGCCTCGGACGGCTCTGTTATGCTTGACGAGAACGGAAATGTAGTTTACGAGGACACCGAGGTCACAATCACCCGCAAGGGCGATAACTACACAATAACCACCGACCGTATCATAGATCTTATTGACATGTATGCGCCGCCGATGAGCAAAACCTCGTCACACACGCATATTATGGGCACCGATCGCGACGGATTTGATGTCTTTGCGCGCATGATGTACGGCGGGCGAATTTCGCTGGTTGTCGGCTTTGTGGTGGTTATCATCGAGGTGATTCTCGGCATTCTCATGGGCGGCATTTCAGGCTACTTCGGCGGCTGGGTCGATACCCTGATAATGAGGCTGGTTGAGGTGTTCTATTGTATACCCAGCCTGCCTATTATGATTATTATCGGGGCTTACCTTGACGCCGAGCAGGTCAACCCCTATGTGCGGCTGGTATGGCTGATGGCGGTGCTCGGATTTTTGGGCTGGGCTTCGGTGGCGCGGCTTGTCCGCGGGCAGATTCTCTCGCTGCGCGAGCAGGAGTTCATGCTGGCTACCGAGGTCGGAGGGCTGAGGGTGTCGAGAAGAATATTCCGCCACTTAATTCCGAATGTAATGCCGCAGCTCATTGTCACCGCGACCGCGGGGCTCGGCTCGGTAATTCTGATTGAATCAACCCTGTCCTTCCTTGGCCTTGGGGTAAAACACCCGTTTGCCACCTGGGGGACCATGATCAACTCGGTTTCGGATTACAACAGCATGGTCAATTATACCTATATCTGGGTGCCGGTCGGGCTTCTGATTTGTCTTACGGTCATTGCCTTCAACTTTGTGGGCGACGGCCTGCGCGATGCTTTCGACCCCAAGATGAAGAGATAGGAAACAGGAGGCACAGAATGTCTGATAAAACAAAAAAGAAGAATTCCTGGTATATCTCGGGGGCCGAATCGCGGGAAATATCGAGGTTTAACAGAAAGCTGCTCAAAAAGCTTGAGCGCGAGCGCGACAACGCGAGGCGTGACCCGTCGACGTATATCACAAAGATGCGCGATGAGAACAACATTGTCGAGTTTGACAACGTCTGCACATATTTCTTTACCGATATAGGAACCGTCAAGGCGGTTGACGGGGTGAGCTTTGACATACCCAAATGCACAACCGTGGGAGTGGTCGGCGAGTCGGGCTGCGGGAAGAGCGTGACCTCTCTCTCGCTCATGCAACTGGTCCAGCGCCCGGTCGGTCAGGTCGTGGGGGGAGAAATCCGCTTCAACATGGGAGGCGGCGAGGCCTACAATATTGTCAACACCCCGAACTCCAAGATGATGGAAATCCGCGGCAACCATGTCTCAATGATATTTCAGGAACCCATGACCTCGCTCAACCCGGTGTTCCGCGTAGGGCCGCAGGTCGATGAGGTGATAAAGCTGCACAACCCCAAGATGTCAAAGGAGGAGATAAAGGCCAGAACCCTTGACATGATAAATCTGGTCGGCATTGCAAATGCCGAGGGCGTCTATACGATGTACCCGCATGAGCTCTCGGGCGGAATGCGCCAGAGAATCATGATAGCCATAGCGCTGGCCTGCAACCCCTCGCTTATTATCGCCGACGAGCCGACAACCGCGCTCGACGTCACAATTCAGGCTCAGATACTCGATTTGCTCAAGGACCTGAAGTACAAAATCAAAAGCTCAATAATGCTTATCACACATGACCTGGGCGTCATCGCCGACATGGCCGATTATGTGGTGGTCATGTATGCCGGGCGGGTAGTCGAAAAGGGAACGGCAAAAGAGGTCTTTCACAGCCCCTGCCATCCCTATACAATAGGGCTTATGAAATCAAGACCGGTGGTCGGCAGGAAGGTTGAAGAGCTTTATAACATTCCGGGGAGCGTTCCTAATCCGGTTGACATGCCGAATTACTGCTATTTCAGGGACCGCTGCGAATACCGCTTCGAAATATGCGACGGCGTCTATCCCCCGGAAATCAAAATCAGCGACACGCATGTGGTGTCCTGCTACAGGTTTTTTGATACCGGCGAGGTTTTAGGATGTCCCAGGTCGGTGGATGTAAAGGAGCTGCTATGAATACCCATAATATCGAGAATATCGCCCCGCAGGAAAACGACAACCTGCTTGAGGTGAGAAACCTTAAAAAGTATTTCCCGATAAGGGCCTCCCTTTTAAGGCGGGTTACCGGCTATGTCAAGGCTGTCGACGATATATCCTTTTCGATTAAACGCGGGACTACAATGGGACTGGTCGGCGAGTCGGGCTGCGGGAAATCCACTGTCGGCAGAACCCTGCTCCGCTTGTATCCCAAGACCTCGGGAGAGGTGCTCTTTAGCGGCCGGGATATTTTCAAAATGTCAAAAAAGGAGCTGCGGGAGTTCCGCCCGCAGATTCAGATAATATTCCAGGACCCCTATTCCTCGCTCTCGCCGAGGCTTCCGGTAGGCGAAATAATCGGGGAGGCGGTGCGCGAGCACAATATTGTTCCCCCTGAGGAATACGACGACTACATCACCAGGGTTATGAAGGCCTGTGGACTGCAGGAATACCACAAGGAAAGGTATCCACACGAATTTTCGGGCGGGCAGCGGCAGAGAATATGCATAGCCCGCGCGCTGGCCCTCAACCCCGAGTTTATAGTCTGCGATGAGCCGGTCTCGGCGCTCGACGTGTCTATTCAGGCGCAGATCATCAACCTGCTCAAAAAGCTGCAAAGGCAGTTCAACCTGACCTACCTGTTTATCTCGCACGATTTGTCTGTCGTGGAACATATATCCGACACGGTCGGGGTAATGTATCTGGGGAGTATGGTCGAATACGCGCCGACCCGAAAGGTGTTTACAAAGCCGCTGCACCCGTATACCGAGGCGCTTTTCTCGGCGATTCCGGTCCCCGACCCTGACTACAAAATGGAGCGAATAGTGCTCCAGGGTAGTATTCCCTCGCCGGCCAACCCGCCGGCCGGCTGTAAGTTCCACACTCGATGCCGCAACTGCATGGAGATGTGCAAGTACACCGCTCCAAGCTGGAAGGAAGTAGAGCCCGGGCACTTCTGCGCCTGCCATCTGTATAATACCGACGCAGAGCGTGAAGAGTTTGAACGCCGGACCGAGGAGGCAAAGGCGGTAAAGGAGGACGCGGGCAAAACATTGCCGGCTTAAAGCCGGCGGGCGGCAATCCGAACAAGACTTGCCGACATACAGGAGGATGCTGTTGTGCCACGAAAAGAAGGCAAAAAAAAGCGGCGGGACGACGAGTTTGACGACGGCAGGACAATAGCAAATATGAATGTCGACGGCATGCCGTGGTATAACGGCAAAATCGACAAAAACAAGCCCGGCGTTGAATCGGACTCGGTTAATGGCGGCCCTGAGAAAATTACCCTGACCAAAAAAGAGGAGCGCGCTCTGCTCCGCGGGGTGGTTTTAGCCGCGCTGCTGGCAGGTGGTGTGTTTTTCGTGGTTTTTGCGGCATTTGTGCTGTTTTGCATATATGTTTGGTTCAGGTGAAATGGAGCTGATATTTAAAAAGCGGCGGATTTCCAGGATTGGTGCAGCGATTATTGCAGCATGCTCACTGCTGCTCCTGCTTGCAGCCTGTGCCGGCAGCTTTGAAAAAAGACATGCAGACGAGTTTGTCGGCTGCGACCGGAACTTCAGGGTAGCGGGCGGGCCGGCCGAAGCCTGTTCCGAGCCGGGGGAAAAGCCCCTCGGGCGGCATGAGCCGGGTGAGATACTGGTCATTGATTACTACTATACCGATAAAAGGGGCGAGGTCTGGGGCCGGGTCGAGGGCGGCGGCTGGGTCAGGATGGAGGGGCTGGAGCTGGTTTATGACAATACCGCCTTTTGCGAGCAGCACTCCGAAGAGATTACAGATGCCTCGGACCCACCTCCCGAGGGGCCGAGATATATCTGGTCCTACCCCCGCTCGGGCGAAATCATAGCGATTGACAGTTCATCCGAGGAAGAGGGAATAGCCGTCTTTTCCTCATATACCGACGAGGAGGGCTTGGTCTGGATATACCTCAGCACCCCCGGCAGTTCGGGCTGGGTCTGCCTTGACGCACCATATGACGAGAACATTCCCGCCCACGATTACGGCTTGGCCGAAATTCACTACATACAGCCCCCGAAAAAGCCGGGATATTGGGACAGTGCACCCTCTTACGCCCCGTATGCCTGGGGGGTTATTGTACTTGTCGTCCTTGTGGAGATAGCGCTGCAGGTGCGCGCGCAGGTCAGAAAAAACCGCAGATAGGAGCATCATGACTTATTCTTGCAAAAAACCGCTCTTTCTTTTGACCACGGTGTTTTTGGTTGCCCTGTCACTGGCGCTTTTTGCCGACAGGGTTGACGCTGCTGCCGAAAGTACCGAAGACCCGAGCGAGGAATCGCTGGCCGAGCTACTTATTGAGAAAATAGCGGAAAACAGCGAGTGGCTTATACCCGTTGTCATAGCAGCGGTACTGGCTGCTGCTTTTGGCATCGCGATTTGTGTGTTCTACGAAAGGAAGAAAAACCGGCAAGCGCCGGAGAAGGGGAATGACAGATGAAGCATGTATTGATACTTTTCACCGACCAGCAGAGGTACGACACCATCGGGGCTTATGGCAATCCCCTCATTCAGACCCCTAATCTTGACCGTCTTGTGGCCGATTCGATAGTCTTTGAGCGCTGTATTACGCCCTCGCCGGTTTGCGTGCCGGCCCGGCTCTCTTTGATGTCGGGGCAGTACCCGGCGCGTACCGGCAACAACAATAACAACAAGAAGAAAAAATATGAGGGTGAGGGCCTTTACGCGAAACTGACCGGCGCGGGATATAATTCCTGCAATGTCGGAAAGATGCACTATGTCTGGGACACCTACGGTCCTATAGGTTTCGGCCGCCGCCACACGCAGGAGGAAATGTCGCATTTTGACGATGACTATACTAATTTTATCCTGAATTCACCCTATAGAAATGTTTTCGACTACAACGGACAGAGAAGCGAGATGTATTACGTCCCGCAGGTGTCTCAGCTGCCGGCCGAAGCCCACCCCACCCAGTGGGTAGGAGACCGGAGCGTTGAGTTCCTCAAGTCCTGCGACCCCCGAAAACCGGTTTTTCTGTTTTCCTCTTTTATACATCCTCATCCGCCCTTCAGCCCGCCGGCGCCCTGGAACAAGCTATACCGCTCCGAGGACATTCCCGCGCCCTTTATGCCCGAGAACATTGAAGAGTTTAGACCCCTGCAAAACAAAAAGTACGGGACCGAGCGGCTCGGAATCAGCGCTACAGACGCGAAAAAGCTCAAAAACTTTTATTATGCCTGCGTGTCTTTTGTCGACTATCAGATAGGCCGGATAATAAACACCCTGAAGGAAAGGGGAATGTACGACGACACGCTGATAATATTTACTTCCGACCACGGCGAATGCCTGGGCGACTATAACAGCATGGGAAAGCGCACCATGCTTGACGCGGCAGCGCATATCCCGATGATAATGCATGTCCCGGGCAGAAGGCAGGAAACCCGCCGCGACGTCTGTTCGCTGGTCGACGTAGCGCCTACAATTCTCAGCTGGGCCGGGATTGACTATGACCCGGCGGAATATGACGGAGTTGACCTGCTCAGGGGCAGACACGATTATGTGTACTCGCAGTACAACGGCAGAGAGAACGGCGGCGTCTACATGATTGCCGGGGCCTTTGAGAAGCTGATATACGACTCGGCCGGGGATAAGTATTATTACTTTGACTCCTTCCCCGAAACAAAGAATAAATACGACGAAAACGACCCGCATATAGCCGGGCTGCGCGGGCTGTTGATGAAATATTACGAGAGCGACGTCGGCGAGTCGCCAAAGCCCGAGGCAAGAAAGCACCCGTCGGATTTCGGAGTGGAGTGGATGGACCATACCGCCCGGCACGACGAGGAGGCGGCAAGAATTCCCGAGGGGTACAGAATAGACCTTCGGTAAAAGAGTCTGCTTGGATATATGTCTCAAAAACAAAGTACCTGCCGGAGAATTTTTCGGCAGGTATTTTATATATCCATTCTTGCAATGGTATGTATTATGTGATAAAATAACTTATTAATAATAGCACAAAAATGCTTTAGTAGTCCGGATTTATTGCAGCGAGTGCTCCGGGTTTTTCAGCATCCCGAGATTATCGCGGGCGCCGTCTGCAATATAGCCTGCATCCGAGCCTATTGCAAATATGCGGGCGCCCAGCCCGAGCCAGTATTCGGGCACCCCCGCCCCGGCCCTGAGCAGTGAAACCCCGAGCGGTATCTGGCTTTGCCGCAGGAGTTCTGCCGCGCCCAAAATCAGCTCCCCGGTATCGGGGCCGAACAGAGCCTCGGGGCTACCGTCGGGCCGAGTGAGGTCGCCGGGCGCCAAAAAGAACCCGTTAATACCCTTCACCCGAACAATTTCGGCAAGATTGCGGATAGCTTCGGCGGTGTCGAGCTGTATCATGCGGCAAAAGCTTTCGTTCTCGCCTTTAGCCAGCTCATACGCCTCCTCAATCTTGTATGTAACCGAGCGCAGCGGATTGAAGTGCCGGGTGCCCTCGGGAGGGTAAAGCGACATAGAAACAGCGCGCCGGACATGGTCGGCGGTGTTTAACCCCGAAAAAATAATTCCGTGTGGTCCGAGCTCAAGTACGCGGTTTATGTGGTTTTCGCTGATGAGCGAAACCCGCACCAGCGCCGGCACCCCGCCGGTCCGCAGGGCAGCCAGGTGGTTACGCAGCGCGGAGTAGCTTGCCTCGGTGTTGTCGGCCTCAAGCAGGACAAAATCAAAGCCTGCCCGGCTAAGGACAGCCGACACCTCCGGGTCGGAGAGGGTTATATGGGTTCCAAACAGCCTTTTGGCCGCCGGGAGGCGTTCTTTTAAGCCGTGCGTCATCATAGTATTTAAACTCCTGTAACAGGTAAATCTATAATACCACAAATAGTTGCGGTTTACAACAGCATTATGCCGGTTTTCTTCAAATATATTGAAAGGACATTTCACATATGAAGCTGACCAGACTTTTTGCCGAGGGAGGGCCTGCCCTGTCGTTTGAGGTTTTCCCACCAAAAGCCGGGAACAATTACGAGAGCGTCCGGAGTGCGACCGAGGCAATCGCCGGCCTTCGCCCGGCCTTTATGAGCGTGACCTGCGGGGCCGGCGGCTCGACCGAGGGCTTTACCGTGAGCATTGCGAAAAACCTGAAGGATAAATTCGGAGTAACCCCGCTGGTTCATCTCATCTGCATCTCATCCACCGAGCAGGAAATAGAGAGCAGCCTTCTGCAAATCAGGGATGCCGGCATCAAAAACATACTTGCGCTGCGCGGCGATATGCCGAAATACGACCAGGCGGCCATAAAAAAAGATTTCAGGTATGCCTGTGACCTTGTCGCTAAAATCAAACGCTTCGGTGACTTCTGCGTCGGCGGCGCCTGCTACCCCGAGGGGCACCCCGAGGCTCCGAATTTTGACGAAGATATCAACAACCTCAGAGTTAAGGTTGACGCCGGCTGTGATTTTCTGGTATCGCAAATGTTTTTTGACAACAATATTTTTTATGCATTTTTAGATAAGCTTGCAGCAAAGGGGATTAATGTCCCTGTGATTCCGGGGATTATGCCGGTGACAAACGCAAAGCAGATAAGGCGGATTCTCGAGCTCTCGGGAAGGACCCTGCCCCGGAAATTTGCGAAAATTGTCGAGAGATTCGGGGATGACCCCGAGGCGATGAAGCAGGCCGGGATAGTCTATGCCACCGAGCAGGTGGTCGACCTGTACGCCAGCGGCATAAAAAACGTGCATATTTACACGATGAACAAGCCGGAGGTGGCCGCGCGTGTAATGGACAATATTTCGGCTATAATTAAAACTCAGATTTTTGGCCGCTCAACGGCACGGGGGATAAAATGAGCATAACAGAAAGACTGAGCAGAGGATTTGTGATTTTTGACGGCGGGCTGGGGACTATGCTGCACTCCCGCGGCCTTTCTGCCGGAGTGCTGCCCGAGACCTGGAATATAACCCATCCCGAAATTGTTACCGAGGTCCACCGGGAGTATGTCAGGTCGGGGGCCGAGGTTGTCTCGGCAAACACCTTCGGCGCCAACCGGCTCAAATACGGTGCAAAAGCCGGTGAGTTTTGCCTTGAAAATATTATCCGGGCCGGGATATGCTGCGCTAAGGCCGCGGTTGGGGATACCGGAGCTTTGGTGGCGCTTGATGTCGGCCCGCTCGGGAAAGTGGTGGGCTGGCCGGGCGGTGTCGGGTTTGAAGAGGCTGTCGGTTACTTTTCCGAGACGATAAGAATAGGGGCTGAGGCTGGCGCCGATTTTGTCCTTGTCGAGACCATGAACGACATATACGAGCTAAAGGCGGCGGTGCTGGCTGCAAAGGAGGCCTGCGACCTGCCGGTTGTTGCAACCGTGGTTTTTGACGCGTCGGGAAGAATGATGAGCGGGAGCAACCCGGCCGCGGTGGTGGCGCTACTTGAGGGGCTCGGCGTCGCGGCGCTCGGGATGAACTGCTCGCTCGGCCCTGAGCAGATGAAAAACATACTGCCCGAGATGCAAAAATATGCCTCGGTGCCGGTTGTGGTACAGCCTAATGCCGGAATGCCGCACCTGGAAGACCGGAAAACCGTCTATGACGTCTCCCCCGCCGAATATGCCACACATATGCGCGAGATGGCAAGAGCCGGCGCCCGGGGGCTGGGGGGCTGCTGCGGCACCACGCCCGAATATATCCGGAAGTTGGTAGGCGCGCTTGAAGGGATAACTCCGCGTCCGATTACAGAAAAAAAGCTGACTATGATTTCATCGGCGACACACGCGCTTGTAATCGGTGAGCAGCCGCTGCTTGTGGGTGAGCGAATCAACCCGACCGGCAAAAAGTGGATAAAAGAGGCGCTCCTGGCCGGGGAGTACAGCGAAATTGCCGAGGAGGGCGCGCTTCAGGCCGATGCCGGAGCCGATATTCTTGACGTCAACGCCGGGTTGCCGGGCATAGATGAGGCCGAGGCGCTTAAAACCATCATAACCGAGCTGCAGATGATTACCAAACTGCCGCTGCAGATAGACACTTCCGATCCGGCGGCGATGGAGGCCGCGCTGCGGGTCTGTTGCGGGGTTCCGCTTATAAACTCGGTCTCGGGCAAAACCGAATCGCTTTCGGCTATTCTGCCGCTGGCAAAGAAATACGGCGGGGTGCTGGTCGGGCTGACGCTCGACGACGACGGGATACCTACTGATGTTGCCGGGAGGCTGAGGGTCGCCGAAAAAATTATTTCCGAGGCCCAAAAACACGGCATTGACCCCAAAAATATAGTGATTGACCCGCTGGCGATGTCTGTCTGCGCCGACCCGGACGCCGCGCTGACCACGCTCAAGACGGTTGCCACCCTGAGCGCGTCGGGAAAACGCACCCTGCTTGGCATTTCGAATGTTTCCTTTGGGCTGCCGATGCGCGACAGCCTGAATGCCTCGTTCTTTACCATGGCGCTTTTTGCCGGGCTGTCGGTGGCTATTGTTAATCCGAACTCGGCCGAGCTGCAGAAGGCCTACCGGGCATATCTTGCGCTCTCGGGTCTTGATGAAAATTTTTCGGAATATATTGATTTTGCGGCTCGTCGTGCTGCCGGGGGGGAGGCGGCGTC
>DURE01000053.1 GCA_012837425.1 Clostridiales bacterium | reverse complement strand
TTACCGACACCATACCGAGCAGGTATTCGTATCTTTCTATGTAGCTGAGATTGTTCGGAACTATGACTGTCTTTGCCGATGTGTCGACATAATTGGCAACGAAATAGTCTATGCCCTCGATTGTGGCCTCATCGTTACCTCCTACGATATAAATGCGCTCGCCCAGATAAACGATTGCAAAGTCGCGCTCACGCAGGTTTTTTACGATAGTATCGATCGCGGGTCGGTCGCATTTGCCGACGACTATTTCCTTTGCCGTCTCGGGAGGCTCGTCGCCGGTTTTATACCAGTCAGTCTCGATTTTGATTTGAACCCCGGTAGCCTCAGACAGGTCGGAGCGGAATTCCGAAGCGGCGGCAACAAGCGCCGTGCCTGCCCGCTCGGGGCGGATAATCTTGTATTCGGTTGCTCCGTCTTGTATTATGCTGACCGGCAGCACCGGAGGCTCGGTTTCGGCCGGCGTAATCTCGGAGGTGCTCTCGGTGGTGTCCGACTGCTCACCGGAGAGCTGACAGGCGGCAAGCTCCAGGCAGACAATCGCCGCAAGGAATAGCAATAATATTTTTTTCATGCTGACAAACTGTCCTTTCACAGGTTGGCAATAATGCCGCTCCGGTCACGCAGCTTTGCGGACCGGCTCGCGGCATTATACCTTTGTTATACAATTATACATGCCATAAGGGCAAAATGCAATACTAAAAATGTATTTTATTTCAGCTTATTAATCGTATCCTGTAGCATTTTCAGCATTACCTTCTCCTGCTTTTCAATCAGGGAGGCGATATTCATATTTCCTGCGGCAAAGTGGTTGAATATAGCGCCGCTGAAGCTGGTTCCGACAATCTTGATGACATAGGATATATGGTCGTGAATTAAGGTCAGCATTTCGGCCGACTCGGTGTCGGTAGCCGATTTTGCCTTGAGCGCAAGCTCATAATATGCCGGTATGAGCGCCAGGTCCGAGTAATATGCGCTGGAATAATAGGAAAGCGCCTCAAGCAAAACACCCGTGCGGCTCAGGTCGAAGGTTGTTACAGGCACCATCATTGCATGGGGGTTCGGGCTGACATGCCAGTATTTTTCCTGTGCCTCGTCATACTTTGCAACCGGCAGGATTCCGAAATCAATATCCTCCTGGCGGGATTTTGAGGCCATGTACAGGGTATCTACCGTAAACAGGGTCTGGCCGTTTATAAACATACTCCGACCGGTGTCGGTGTTGGTAATATAATAGCAGTTGTCCGAGGTAAAGAGCTGCATCAGTGTCTGATAAACGTTTACGAAAAATTCTTTTTCGTCAAAGCAGGTGAAGTAAGGAATTCCGTCGCTGCCCTGCTTCATTATCTCGGCATCGCAGCCGGTCAGCATCGCCTCGTAGAAGGTGGTGGCGTTGTTGGCAATTCCAACGCGGTCAAGCTGGTTTATCGCGCCGTCGCCGTTGAGGTCGGAAACCGCCACCGCAGCCATCTGCTGCATTTTTTCTATTGTCCATTTGCCGCTTGCCACAAGCTCATAGGGGTTTTCCAGATCAAGGCTTGCCAGCATGGTCTTGTTGAAATATGTAGCCCGCGAGTTGTCAAGTCCGGTGATGAGCATATCGCTGAAAGTATAATAAAGCCGACTGGCAAACGAGAGCTTTTGCTCGGCGTTCTGGTCCCACCACGGGTTGCTAAGGTCTATTGAATCAATGGTGTAGAAGTCTACCGCGCATCCCATATTCACCGCCCTCATGATATTCGACAGGTTAATGGTGGCTATGGTATATACGTCATCACCGGCATTGATTGAATTTATAACTCCATCAACGCTCACGTCGCTGTCAACTATCTCTATGTCGAACTGCTCTTCAATGGTAGTGGTGCGCATGTAGAGCGCATCGTTTATCGGCTCGCCGCTGAGTGAGTCGGCCATAATGGCATTGGTGGTATATTTGGTCTCATTGACAAAACCGTTAGCCACATTAAAAGTGTAGCCCGTATATTTGACGTCGGGCAGCGCCGGCACCGGCTTTGTGTCGGATTCGGTTATATCTCCTGTTGTTGCGCCGGTCGAGGCCGCGGTTGTCGTTTCCTCGCCGTTGTCCCCCGTGGTCGCGCAGGCCGCAATCAGCGGGATCAACAAAAAAAGCGCAAGCACGACAGAAACTATTCTGATTTTTGTTTTCATCACAAAAGCCTCCTTGTGATTATTTTCTATTAAAATTATATCATATTTTGAAAGAAGCCTTCAACCCGTTTTGTGATATTACCGAATGACGGGGTGATACTATTGTTGCCCCCGGCAGTTGACAGGCAGCGGTGTTTGTGGTATCATATTCGCATAATCGGCAGGCAGTAAATTACAGCAAACGGCAAAAAAAGGAGCAGCGATGAAGAAAAACATAAGGATACTGTTCATAGGAAACAGCCACACCTATTACAACAACATGCCGAAGCTGGCAAAGGAGCTTTTCGCGTCGGCCGGCATCCGCGCCGAGGTTACCATGCAGACCGAGGGCGGCAAGGGACTGCTATACCACTGCGACCGCCGGGATGTCATTTTCAATATAATCTACGGCGGATACGACTATGTGGTGCTCCAGGACATAGCCAAAACCTTCGATTACGCAAACTTCGTTGAAGGCGCCGAGAAAATCAAGGCTAACGCGCTCGACAAATCAACCGCAAAGCCGGTTTTCTACATGATTTGGGCGCACCGCGACAAAAAGGCGCTCCAGCGCGAGATAACCGCAGCATATGTCGAGGTCGCCGGGAGATTCGACGCACTGCTCGCCCCTGCCGGCGAGGTCTGGCACCGGCTGCTGAGAAAAAACAAGTCGCTGCCGCTCTACTGCGACGACGGCAATCACGCAACCAAGCTCGGCTCATACCTTGCCGCAACCACGATTTTTTATGCAATCACCCGCCGGGCTCGCACGCTGCGCATCACCCCCGACGGCCAGCCGCATGCGTCGCTTGAGCTTGACTATGAGCTCTGCCGGCGCATACACAGACTTGCCTGCCACACGGCAAAGAAATATAATATAAAATGAGCCTGTCTATCGGCGGCGTCCGGCTCTCATGGGGAATAATGCTCGCGCCGATGGCGGGGGCCGCCGACTCGGCCTTTAGAAAAATCTGCCGCGAACTTGGCGCCGAATATACCGTCACCGAGATGCTCTCGGCCAAGGCGCTCTGCTATGAGCAGAAGGGCAAAAGGAGCCGGGGCGAGTTCAGAACCGCGCAGCTTGCCCGGATAACCCGCGGGGAGCCCCCCTGTGCTGTGCAGATTTTCGGCTCCGAGCCCTCTTATATGGCCGAAGCGGCCGCAATGCTCTCGACCGGAGAATACCGGGGATACGGCGGCTGGGAGCTGCCCTGCGCCATCGACATCAACATGGGCTGCCCGGTCCGCAAGGTGGTTTCAAACAACGAGGGCTGCGCCCTGATGAGGGATATTGCGCTGGCCGGGAAAATAGTTGAGGCGGTATGCCGGGCGACCCGCCTGCCGGTGACCGTTAAAATGCGCGCCGGCTGGAGCGAAGCCGAACGGAATGCCCCCGAGCTTGCCCGGGTAGCCGAGGCCGGCGGGGCGGCCGCACTCTGTGTTCACGCCAGGACCCGCGCGCAGATGTACGCGCCCGGGGCCGACTGGGAGATAATCAGAAAAGTAAAAGAGGCCGTATCTATTCCGGTTTTCGGAAACGGCGACATATATACGGCTGCCGATGCCCTTCGCATGTTCAGGGAAACCGGCTGCGACGGTATCGCGGTTGCGCGCGGAGCACTCGGGAACCCCTGGATTTTCAGCGAAATCGTCGCTGCACTTCTTGGCCGGGAGTTCAGGCCGCCCGGGTTGAAAGAACGCCTGAGCCTGGCACTGCGGCATGCAGAGGATATTGTCGCCCGGCTCGGCGAGCGCGCCGGCCTTGCCGCGGCAAGGTCTCACCTAGCCTGGTATGTCAAGGGCGAGCCGGGTGCTGCAGCTGCCCGTTCTGCCATCATGCGCGCCCGAACGCTTGACGAGGTAAGAGAAATATTCAGCAGGCTGCTCTAACCCTCCGCCCCACCACGATATGCTCACTGGAGCTATCACGAAGTGTATTGAAAAGGCGTTCTTACGCAGTCGCAGTCGCGGATTCGCGCTTCCGCGCGTTTTATCACCCCGCGTCCCTTGCGCGTTTTATAGCCCTCGCGCCCCCGTCCTGCTAACTGCCAACAACTAACTACTAGTAACTATTCCGGAGGTTGCCATGCTGCCAGATAATGAAATATTGGCCGGTCTGATGCAGCAGGCGGCCCACGGAAACGAGGCCGCGTTTTCGGATATCGTCAGGCACTTTGAAAAAATAGTATATAATATAGCAATGCAGGCGACCAGAAATCGCGAGGACGCTCTCGACGTCTCGCAGGAGGTCTTCATGAAGCTCTGGCGAACCGCCGGCACCTATCGCGGGGAGTGTTCGGTTGCCTCATGGGTTATCAGGATTGCGCGCAACACCGCCCTCGACGCACTGCGCCGGCGCTCATCCCACCAGGCCGACTCGCTGACACTCGAAGATGAGGACGGCAAGGCAACCGAGCGCGCAATTCCGGTCTTGGACGGAGAGAATGACCCGGTATCCTCATACGAGCGAAAGGAGCGGATTGCCGCAGTACGGCGCGCAATATCCGAGCTCTGCGACGAGCACAGGGAAATAATCCTTTTGCGCGACATACAGGGGCTGAGCTATGCCGAGATAGCCGGTCTGCTCGGACTTGAGGAGGGTACCGTCAAGAGCCGGATTCACCGCGCTAGAAATTGTTTGAAAGAAAAACTCACTGCATGGAACATTTTTTAGACAATAACGTCATATTACATAGAAAACCAAAAAGGGAGCATCCGAATGAAACTCGAAAACGGTGCCGCCTGCGAGGTTGTAAGCGGCCTTATAATTGAATATATTGACGGCGAGCTTGACGACAGGACCGCAGAGCTTGTCGAGCGCCATATCGAAGTGTGCGCCGACTGCCGCAAGCTCTACTGCGACCTGCGCGCGGTCTGCCGGGCGGCCGCCGACTCGGCCTTCTGCGTCCCGGATGAGCTGCATACGCGGGTTATGGCCGCGGTCAGGGCCGAAAAATCGGCGCGGCGCCGCACAAAGCTGATGAGGCGGGTGTCGGCCTATGCCGGCGTCGGGATTGCCGCCATGCTCTGCATTATCATCGGGGTCGCCGCAATTTTCAACAGTCTGGGCAAAAATGCCGATTTGTTTGCCGGTTTCTCCGAAAAGCTGTCAAACGAAGAGACCGGAAGGCTGACTATGTTCCAATATTCATTCAACCGGATTGCATCGCCCGAGGATGATGACTTGTTGCTTGAGGCCACAGGCCTCGATGCCGGGACCGACGAGTATGAATGTTGGCAATACGACGGGCGGCCGGCCGACAGCAATATGGCTGAGCTGGAGTCCAAATCACTCACCCCGCCCGATGCCGCGGACGCGACCCTGCCCGCCTGCGACAGTGCAGGCAGCCTGCCCGACATCACCCTGCTCTCCGGCGAATGGGAGCTTTTTGCCAACGGCAAACCGATAAAGCTCACCCTCTATCCGGACCATACCTTCAGCCTTGTTGACACCGGCGGAAATTCAGTAGCCGGAAATTATACAGTATCAAACGATGTCATTTCGTTTTCATATCCCGGGGGGGCTGCGGGATATAAGTACTGCCTCGACAGCAGCGGGCTGGGGCTCTCGCATGTCTCGGGAGTCGACATAATTAAATGAGCCCGCGCGAGAAACCCGCATATGACGTGGCAATTCTGGCCTCCGACCCCGACCTTGACGAGCTTATGCTGCTTTTGCTCGGCGAAATGGGATACCGGGCAATAGCATCGGCTCCCGAGAACCTGCCGGCTGCACGGATTTTTATTGTCAATCTTGACCACGCGCCCTCGGCCGAAGCAGCCGGCGGGCTGCGCGGGAGCGTTATTATCGGAATTTCAGGTCGCGGGGAACCGCCCCCCGAGCAACTCTCAATAGAATGCCTCGCGATACTGCGCCGGCCTGTCGGTTTTGAGGACTTCAGAAACACCGTCCGCAAGACCATGAGCGAAGCAGGCAAGCTCTTGCTTTTCGCCGAAGACAAGCCGCAGGTACGTCAGTTTGAGCTTGACATACCCTCCCGCTGCATATCCTCCGGGAATATCAGTGTTCGGCTCACTCCAAATGAGCTTATTCTGCTCTCAAGGCTGATTGAGTTGCGGGGCGAGGCCGTGGAGCGGCAGGAACTCTCCCGGCTTATCGGCGCCGGCGCCTCAAACAAAACCGAGGTCTATATCAGCAATATCCGCCGCAAGCTTGAATCGGCCTTCGGCGACAAGCTGATATACACGGTCCGTGGCGTGGGCTATATGATAAAAAAATAATGAATACTCGCGGGGGCGCTGCCCCCGGATCCCCGCTTAAGGGACTTTTGAGGAAAAAGTCCCTTAAGAATCCCCGAAAAACCTTCTGAACTAAATCGCAAATAAACAGCGCGGAAGCCCATATCCCGCGCTATGCAGCCCATCGGCTGACATGGGGAAATCAGGGCGAGGTCCCGGCGCGCCTGCTCGTCGCGCCCTGCAAAAAAAGAGTATTATACGAACAAATATCAGTGTAAATTTAGTTTTTGGGCCTTTTTATACGGTCTCAATGTTTTCGGGTCAACCGCGGCGCAGAGCACGACTATCAGCACTCCGGCGAGCACCGCATTAGGCAACATGTACGAGCCGTTGTAGGTCAGCGAATACCACCAGATATTCATCCCCTCGGGCGCATAGGAACCCCAGAGCAGCCCGCCCGACAAAAAGCTGCAGAGAAACCTCAGCAGGCTCACCAAAACCGCGCCGACACTGTACCCTACCAGCTTCAGTTTCCCTGCCAGCCTTGCAAAAAACGGGGCGGTACCGATAACAGTGAAGGCAAGGATGTAGTCAAGCAGCACGCAGAGAATGACGGCGCCTATGGTTTTTGCGGGCGGCGTGTACCACGGACCGATAATGAGCTGGGTCAGCGACCAGACCAGCCCCGCCAGACTCCCCCAAAGCAGCCCGCGGCGATAGGAATAGAAAATTACCGGAATCGCCGCCACAGAAATTGAACCGCCCTGCGGCCAGCTTGGCAGCGGGAGCAGGTCAAGCACAACCGCCAGCGCCACCATCACCGCACCCTCAGCAATTGACAGGATTCTCTCTTGTGTTGTTGTCCTCATCTTTTTCCTCCTTTTTTTCTCCTTGAAACTATTGTGCCGCCCGGAATACCCGGGCGGCATTTTCAGGCAAATATCCCCCGCATGCGCGGCATGATATTGCCGTATAATCTCCCTCCGCCGGTATTACCCGTATCAGGTTCTGGGGTTCGGAAACCCTAGTTCCCGTCTCAGCCGCGTACAGCAGCACCCCCGATTCCCAATATTCAGTTTTTAGTATCTGCAGATCAGTAATTATAATTCGGTGCGACCGACCTCATATCGATGCCCGCTGCCGCCCTCTCGTCAAACACAATATCTCCGAGATAGCCGGCACATTTTTGGCGGAAGAGCCAGTCGACAACCCCGCCCCCGAAATCGCTGAACCACTCGGCATTCTCCTCCTTATCGTACGCGCCGGGGTCGAGCCGATACTTCATAATCACATGATAGCCGTAGTCCGACTCAACCAGACCGACCTCGCCGACCTCCATTGTGCTGAGCTTTGCCACAATATCGTTGATGTAATCATAATTGTAAGGCGTGTTTTTCCTGAAATAATAGCCGTTCGGGTATTGGGGCTGGTCTATCCCCTTTACCTTGGCGCTTTGCTCTTCAATCAGCTTCTCAAACGCCTCGGTGTCGCCGGGCTTGATTGAAGCCACCGCGTCCTCGGCAGCCCTCAGAATCTGCCCCAGTTCCTCTGAGCTGTATGGGGAGGTTTTATACCGCCCGTTCTCGTCAAAGGTAATTGCCGGCACACCTCTTTCCTTGTCGTAGGCTATCGAGCCGTCCTCGTTATAGTAAATGACTTTTCCGTCCTTGTCGGTCAGCGCCCGGCCGCTTTCGTCAAACTTCCGGATACCGGTTGAGCTGTCGTAGAGGATTGTGCCGGTATCGGGGTCGTAGTATATCGTGTTCCCGTCGGCGTCGGTCTCATAAACATAATAATAATTTGGGAAAAAGGCTTGCTTCAGCCTGACATAGTTGTTCTGGTAGTATTCTTCCTTTACCGCGTCCGAAACTAAAGAGAGATCGACGCCGTACAGGTGAACCTGAAGGTAGTTTACCTTTGCCTCAAGCAGGTATATGTTTCGGAGCATGTTGTAATTGACGCCGTACTGCGAGAGAATCGCGTTGAATGCCGTACGCGAGCCCTCGGCGTCGTAATCGAGCAGCTCGGCAAGTTTTGTATCAACCTCCTCAACCGCCGACTTTGGCAGCGTGAGGTCATACTCCTCTTCAAAAAGATAGAGGGCGACCAGATAAATTCTCAGGCTGTCGATAATTTGTGCCGTCCAAAAATCGTTGTAGGTCGTGCCGTCCGGGGATATAGTGGTGTTCCAGAAATCCCTGGAGAGAGCGCCGCTGCCATAGTAATAAGGCGTGCAGAGCAGGCCCTTCTGGCGCGAGAGGAAAAACTCGTATATGTTGACCGACACCGACTGTCCCCCGAGGGTCATCAGCTTTTTGCCCTGCGAGCAGGAGGCCAGGACAAGCACCGCTGCCAGCGCGAGCGAGAGCGCAATTATTTGAATCTGCTTTTTTTTCATTCTCTTCCCCTTCGGGATTTTCTGTTTTCAACACGTTTCAATTATACTATATCCCGGCGCATTTGTCTACAGTGCTGAGCGCTTTATTTTCATGTACCCATCAAGCAGCCGGCCGAGAAATTCAATCATGTCGCCCCCGCGCTCGACCCTGACCAGCACATGCTCGACCGGTGAGGCGAGCAACCGCAATTTATTCGGATACTCCTTTGCAAGCTCAAACCAGGTCATGGCGTCGACCTCATCCTGATAGAACCTTACGCTGTCGCCCTCCTGCACTACTTTGGTGATTTCACACTCTATGGCCCTGGCCCGCAGCAGTGCAATCGAGAGCAGGGCGCGCACCGGCCGCGGCGGCTCGCCGAACCTGTCGCAGAGCTCATCGGTGATGTCGCGCATATCCTCCTCTGTGGCTATCATGGCAATCCGCTTGTAGAGCGCTATGCGCTGCGCGGTGCTCCCGACATAGCTTGCCGGGATAAAGGCGCTGATGTCGAGCGTCACCGTGCATTCGGGCTTCGGCTTTACGGTCTCGCCCTTTTCCTCAAGCACCGCCTCGTTCAGTAATTTAATATACAGGTCGTATCCTACCGCGTCAAGGTGGCCGTGCTGCTCGGTCCCGAGCAGGTTCCCGGCCCCCCGCAGCTCAAGGTCGCGCAGGGCTATGCGGAATCCCGCGCCGAACTCTGCATATTCGCGCACCGCCTCAAGCCGCTTTTGGGCGATTTCAGAGAGCGCGAGGTCCTTCGGATAGGTAAAATAGGCATAGGCTCGGCGGGAGGAGCGCCCGACGCGGCCGCGTATCTGGTGAAGTTGCGAGAGCCCCAGCCGATGGGCGTTGTCGACAATCAGCGTGTTTGCGTTTGGTACGTCGACCCCGGTTTCAATTATGGTGGTGCTGACCAGCACGTCTATTTTGCCGAGCAGCATCCGCCCCCAGATATCCTCAAGCTCCGATTTTTCCATCTTCCCGTGAGCCGTCACTATTTCGGCCTCGGGCAGCGCCCGCCTGAGGCTTACCGCCACCGAATCTATATCCTCAACCGTGTTGTGCAGATAAAAGACCTGCCCGCCCCGTCGCAGTTCTCGCCGCACAGCCTCAATGACAATCAGCTCGTCATACTCAAGCACATATGTTTGCACCGGCAATCGGTCGCCCGGCGCCTCGTCGAGCACCGAAATGTCGCGTATCCCCTCCATCGCCATATTAAGCGTGCGCGGTATGGGGGTGGCGGTCAGGGTCAGCACGTCTATGTTGCCGCACAGCCGCTTGATTTTTTCTTTCTGCGCCACGCCGAAGCGCTGCTCCTCGTCGACTATCAGAAGGCCTAAGTTCTTAAATTCCACGTCGTCCGACAGCAGCCGGTGAGTTCCGATAATAAGGTCGACGTCGCCGCGTTTGAGCGCTCGCAGGGTGGCTTTCTGCTGCCTTGCACTCCGAAAGCGCGAAATCATATCAACCCTTATCGGAAACCCGCGAAAGCGCGAGGTCGCGGTCTGAAAATGCTGAAGCGCCAAAATAGTGGTCGGCACCAACATTGCGACCTGCCTGCCACCCAGTATCGCTTTGTAGGCGGCTCTGAAGGCCACCTCGGTCTTGCCATAGCCCACGTCGCCGCAGAGCAGCCGGTCCATCGGGACCCGGCGCATCATATCTTTTTTTATGTCCTCGGCCGCCTCAAGCTGGCTGTCTGTCTCCTCATACTCAAAGGCAGCCTCAAAATCGCGCTGGAAATCGTCGTCTGGCGGGAAGGCAAAGCCCTCGCGCCGCATCCGCTCGGCGTAAAGCTTTATCAGTTCCTTGGCAATATCTTTTACCGCCGCCCGGGCACGCGCCTTGGCCCTTCCCCACTCGGCGCCCCCGAAGCGCGAGAGCCTGACCTTCCCGTCCTCGGCCCTCGCCCCGATATAGCGCGCCACCTTGTCCATCTTGTCGACCGGGAGGAAAAGCCGGTCGCTTCCAGCATATCTTATCTTGATATAATCCCGGCTGACGCCCGCGACCGTCAGGTTTTCAATTCCCATATACTGCCCTATACCGTAGGTCTCGTGCACCACCAGGTCGCCGACATTGAGCTCATTATACGACATGATTACTTCGGTCCCCGGGCGGCGGCGCGATTTTTGTTTGATTCTTGTGCCGCCGGCACTGCCCCGTCGACCCTCGGGCTCGGTTGAGAGCACCGCAATCTTAGGGACCGTCAGCTCATACCCGCGGATTCCCGCGCCCACGAGAACCAATACGCTGCCGGGCGGCAGGGTTGAGATTGTAAATTCCCCGCCTCCCCGGCTCAGGTATACCTTAAAATCTTTGTCCTCAAGCAGTTCATACGTGTTTTTGGCCGCTGTCTCGTTCTCGGCTGCAAGCAGCACACGAAAGCCCCCCCGGGTATAGCTGTCAAGGTCGTCGCAGAGCAGCTGAAATTTCCCGGCATAGCTCACCACGTGCTTGGTCCGAAAGCCGAACAGCCCCCCGAGCCTGCGGCCCGTGAGTCCGGACGAGAGCGAGTCGAGGTGCAGGGTAATACAGGTGTCGCAAAAGCGCTCGAATGCCGCCTGCGGCTTTGAGTATTCGGCATACTTCCCGGCAAGCGTCCCCCCCTCAAGCAGCTCGGTAATGTTCTGGTTCATGAGCCATTCGGAGGATTTGAGCCGGTCATAGACCGCCTGCGTGTTCCTGATGAAAACCGGCGAGCCGGCCGGAAAATAGTCGAGCAGGCTCTGCCGCTCGGGGTATATGAGGGTCATGTACTTGTCGAGAAAGGAGACTCCCCGGTCGGCCTCAAGCGCGGCCAGCTCGCTCCTGAGCTCGTCGGCCGCCTTGGAGTCGCCGGCGCTCTCGGCCTTCTTGAGCTGCTGTGTTACGGCGCGCTTTATTGCTACTAACGAATCGTCGTCGGCCAAAAGCTCGCGTGCCGGGGTCATCTTCAGTCCGGCTATCCTCTCGGTAAAGCGCTGGCTCTCGGGGTCAAAGATCCCTATTCGGTCTACTTCGTCTCCGAAAAGCTCGATTCTTACCGGTCTCGAGCCGTATTTGGTCGTATCGCCGCAGCTATATTCGGCATACGTCGGGTATATGTCGATTATTCCGCCGCGCAGCGCGAACTGGCCTGGAACCTCCGCCAGCTCAACCCGGACATAGCCGGCCGACACCAAAAGCCTTGTCAGCCCCGTGACATCAAGGCTCTCGTCGGCATTAACCGATATTTCGGCCGCCTTCAGTCTTTCTGCCGGCATGGTGTAGCCGAGCGCGGCGTCGGGCGTGGTGACAACCGCGTCAAATATCCCGCCGGCGAGCCCCGACAATACTTTAAGCCTCTCGTGCTCGAACTCATGGGAGGCGGTAAGGTTGTACAGGGTCAGGTCGCGCGACGGAAAAGCTGCCGCACGGATGCCTGCGCTGCCAAGCACCGACAGGCAGCGCGTACACTCCTTTTCCTCGGAACAGAAAATCAAAGCGCAACCGAACCCCGCCGATTTAAGATCCTCGACCAGCGAAACGGTCAGCGCGTCTGCCGCGCCCTCCGAGAGCCCGGCGGCAACCACCGGCAGCGGATTGTCCCGGCGCAGGGTTTTTATGGTATGCAAAAGATGTCGGTACTCGGTGTCGGCGCGGATGCAGTCTGTGAGTATATTCATTTATTACCTTCAGCTCTTGATATAACTGTTTAAGTCCCCTCCGGACCGAGGCGCAGGCCGTTGCAGAGTTGCATCGCCCCCTCAATATCCCCGGCAACTATTTTTTCAATACCCGAATAAACATATCCAAAGGCTTCAAATAGAATCTTCTGCTCGCGCCCGGAAAAATCCGACAGCACCCAGTCTGCCGTATCGCGGCCGGGCGGCGGCGCGCCCACACCAACCCGCAGGCGCGGGAAGGCGTCTGAACCAAGCTGGTATATAATGCTGTACAGTCCCTTATGGCCGCCGTCGCTCCCCGACCGGCGCACGCGCAGCCGCCCGACGTCAAGGCTGATGTCGTCGGATATTATAATAATATTCTCCGGGGGTATCCTGTAGAAGCTGGCGCACTCGCGCACCGCCTCGCCCGAGAGGTTCATATAGGTCTGCGGGGCGAGCAGCAGCACCTCGGCCCCGGCAATCTCGGCCCGGGCATAAAGCGAGCGGAATTTTGCGCGGTTTACTCTCACGCCGAGCCGCTCCGCAATATAGGCAAGCGCCATAAAACCCGCATTGTGGCGGGTGTGGGTGTATTTGTCCCCCGGGTTGCCGAGTCCTACGATAATGTGCGTCGGCGGCGCGGGCGGCGCCCGGCGCTCCCCCCGGGAGATTTTTTTGAAAAGTTCGATTAAGTCAGGCATGTTTTGTCTTTCTGCCGTGATTAAATTGAATTGATCTTTATTATAATTCATTTTCCAGTCGATGTCAAATATTTTCAAATTGTTTATCAGGAAAGCTGCTACTGAAATAAAATTAGATGATATCGAAAAGTTTTTGACTGAATATTTTAAATAAAATCACAGAAATTTTAATCATCCAGTACCAGTGATGCCGGAAGATATCGAACTATAGCTCATGAAATAGGGCATGCTTATGGATTGGGTGATATATCAGTTTCCTCCAATATGTATGGAACATATAGTACAACCAAAAATGTTACATCAAGTGACATTTGGGGAATGAAAGTAGTTACCCATGTCCATGAACACTCATTATCTACAACTGGAACATACTCACGATATAGATATAATAATAACCTACCATAAAGTAACTTGCAGCTCTTGTCTTGGAATTTATACTCAAGAACATAGTTATGGTTTATATACCTGTGACCAATATGGACATTATAAAACTTGCGATTTGTGCGGACAGACCATGTTGAGACGGTTGTATTGATAAGTCAAGGGTGAAAGAGTGAGTATGCAAAAAAGCCTTATAAATCAATGTTTTTAGCACACATGGATATGAAACCCATTTAATGAAAACGAGATTTTTTCACTTCGCGGAGACAAGTCCACAAAGGCCTTTTTGATAGTTAAGTGGTCAGGTTAGATGTCATAGCCTTCGCGAGTGGTCGATTTAGATGTCAGCCTTCGCGAGTGGTCAGGTTAGATGTTTTTTCGGATATTTTTGAGGTTGTGTGGTCAGGATTGATAACCGCATGTAAAAAATGCAGCTTATCGTTAATAAACATGGATTTGTTGCGCAGGATTTGATCTTTGGGTTATTTAAATAATGGACAGGAATAAACACATGGCTACAGCAAGGTTGCATATTTCAGCGTAACAGGGTATTTATATTTTTTTAGAGTGACATAAACTCCACAAGAGTCTTTAGAATTGCTCCTGTGGGTTTTTTCTTTTTTACATAGAAAGTAGTTGTCATAAAAATTTAACAAATATAAATGCAATATATACTTGACACCATGCAACATATTATGTATACTATGACTGTGAAAGGAGGTATTTTATGAAAAACAAGAGAATGAAAATTGCCCGAATGGAAGCTGATATGAAACAGGAGGACTTGGCAAAAGCCGTGGGTGTTACCCGACAAACTATCAGTCTGATAGAATCAGGGGAATATAACCCCACGTTAAACCTTTGTATAGCGATTTGTAAGGAACTTAACAAAACATTAAATGATTTATTTTGGGAGGAATCGAAATGAAAAAGCAAAATTCGCAAGACGAAAGAGTTGTAGCACA
>DURE01000052.1 GCA_012837425.1 Clostridiales bacterium | reverse complement strand
CGCGGCGGCTAAAAAGCCGCCAATGCCAGTATTATATCTTAAAAATCCCCATAAAACAAGACTTGTACCCGAATATTTTGATATTTTAACATGTTAAACAATCAAAAAGCCCGGTAAAAGCGCAAATATAAATAATAAAACATAAATAATCGGGAAAAGCCGCAGCCCGGGCAAAAATTCAGTTGACAAGCAGGAAAGCTATATGGTATAATATGCACATCAATATCCATGTAAAAGTAAAGCCTGCGCAGCATGGCAGGATGTTATTTGTCCGCGAATATGCTTGTTTTGGCTAAGTGTCCGGGCGGCATTTCCCCGGCGGAATACGAGAGGGTGAGTTAGGATGGAAATTGCAATAATAGCCCATGACCTCAAAAAGGAGCTTATGGCCCAGTTTTGTATCGCCTATTGCGGTATCCTGAGCAAGCATAATCTCTGCGCTACCGGCATTACCGCAAGATATATATCCGACGCCACCGGCCTCAAGATAGAGCCTCTGCTCTCGGGCAAGCAGGGCGGGGAACAGCAGATAGTTTCGCGGCTGGCCTACAATGAAATTGATTTGCTGCTTTATTTCAGAGATACAAGACCGTCCCCGGAATACAACGAGGTCGAGCATGAACTGCTCCGTATGTGCGACGTATACAATATTCCGGTGGCAACCAATCTCGCAACCGCCGAGGTGCTGGTCTGCGCGCTTGAGCGCGGGGATTTGAACTGGCGCGAGTATATCAACCCGCGTTCGGAATACAACAGAAGGAAGAATAATAAGAATATGTAGGCCGCCGTGCGGCATTCCGGGGACATGTCTTTGCGGGTTCTGCGCACAGAGAGAGGGCGGGGCTGAGAAGTCCTCCGCGTGAGAGCAAAGGTACCGCCCCGGAATCAGTAAAGTGAATAGATACGACATCGGCGGAACCGGGGGCGACAGCAAACCGGTCCCTGGTGCAAATGAGTGAAAAGTACGGGTGGAACCGTGCGTAAACCATGCTTTGCGCACCCCGGACGGCATGTTTGCCGCCGGGGTTTTTATATCACACAATTCAGGCTGCCACAGGGCGGCTGTTCGGAGGGCTGTATATGAAAATAATAACGCAAGACGGAAGTGTAATCGAAGCTTCCTTTGATACCGAAGCCGGCAGAGAAGCTTACCGCCATACCGCCTCTCACATTCTGGCGCAGGCGGTAAAACGGCTGTTTCCCGGCACCAAGCTGGCGATAGGCCCGGCGATTGCCGACGGCTTTTATTATGATTTTGACCGGGATACTCCCTTTGTCCCCGAGGAGCTTGCGAAGCTTGAGGGTGAAATGAGGAAAATAATCAAGGAAGCGTTGCCGCTCGAGCGCTTCACCCTGCCTCGCGGGGAGGCAAAGCGGCTCATGCAGGAGCGGGGCGAGACCTATAAAACCGAGCTTATCGATGATTTGCCTGAGGACGCCGAGATAAGCTTTTTCAGACAAGGTGAGTTTGTCGACCTCTGCGCCGGCCCTCACCTGACCAACACCTCAGCGGTCAAGGCCATAAAGCTGACCGGAATTGCCGGTGCCTATTGGCGGGGGAGCGAAAAGAACAAAATGCTCACCCGCATTTACGGCACCTCCTTCCCCAAGGCCGCCGAGCTTGACGAGTACCTCAGGCAAATTGAGGAGGCAAAGCGGCGCGACCACCGCAAGCTCGGCCGCGAGCTCGGCCTGTTTGCTATTATGGAGGAGGGTCCGGGTTTCCCCTTCTTCCTGCCAAAAGGTATGATAATCAAAAACAAGCTAATCGAGTACTGGCGCGAGATTCACGAGCGCGAGGGCTACCTTGAGATAAACACCCCCGTTATGCTGAGCCGGGAACTCTGGGAATACTCGGGCCACTGGGACCACTACAAGGACAACATGTATACCTCGGTAATTGACGAAAAAACTTTTGCCATAAAGCCGATGAACTGCCCGGGCAGCATGATGGTCTATAAAACCGAGGTTCACTCCTACCGCGAACTGCCGCTCAAAGTAGCCGAACTGGGGCTTGTGCACCGGCACGAAAAATCCGGCACCCTGCATGGCCTTATGCGCGTGCGCTGCTTCACGCAGGACGACGCCCACATCTATATGACCGAGGACCAGATTACAGGTCAGATTAAAGAGGTCGCGGCGCTTATCGACGAGGTTTACAGCCTTTTCGGGTTCAAATACAAGCTCGAGCTCTCAACCATGCCCGAGGACCATATAGGCACCGCCGAGGAGTGGGAGGCGGCGACAGGCAAGCTGCGCACAGCACTTGACGAGCTGGGGCGGCCTTATGTGGTAAACGAGGGCGACGGCGCCTTCTACGGGCCGAAAATCGACTTCCACCTTGAGGACTCGCTGGGCAGGACCTGGCAGTGCGGGACCATTCAGCTTGACTTCCAGCTGCCGCAGCGCTTTGACATCGAGTACACCGGCGCCGACGGGCTGCGGCACCGGCCGTTTATGATTCACCGCGTGGTGTTCGGCTCAATAGAGCGCTTTATCGGAATACTCATCGAGCATTATGCCGGCAGGTTTCCGATTTGGCTGGCTCCAGTGCAGGCGCGGGTCATTGTGGTGTCCGAAGCTGCGGCTGATTACGCAAACAGTGTTTACTCAAAGCTTAAAGAGGCCGGGATAAGGTGCGAAATCGACGAGAGGAACGAAAAAATCGGGTATAAAATCAGGGAAGCGCAGCTCCAGAAGATACCCTATATGCTGATTGTCGGCGACAAGGAGCTTGCGTCGGGCAGCGTCGCGGTGCGCTCGCGCGACGCGGGCGACCTCGGCACTGTGCCGCTCGACAAGTTCATAGCCGGCATAACAGAAGAAATCAGGACAAGGAAGTCGCACTGATCTGTGGGGCTCTGCCCCACACTCCGCTTTTCTCCGGGGGCGCTGCCCCTACGCCCCCGCTTAAACCCCTTTTTGAAAAAAGGGTCTTAAGAATCTCCAAAAACTTTTCAAACCTAATCGCTAATAAAGCAGCGCGGGCCCCACATCCCGCGCTGTTGCTGCCATTAGTCTGCCGGCTGATTTGGGGACGCGCGGATGGCAGTATACAATTAACTATAATATTAATTCATATATACACTTCTGGCGCTCGCCTTCCTGATACATATCGTTGTTTTCCGGCAAATCTACGATACAGCGAAGCTCAGCGCCGGCCGCCTCGCAGGTTTTTCTTGATGCTGTGTTGTCGGGATTGCAGGTGATTATCAGTTTGTCCATGCCGTGTTTTCTGGCGAGGCTCTTAAGTATGATGCAGGCCTTTGCCGCGTAATGGTGAATAAAAACCCGGGATTTTCTCATCCCGGGTTTTTAATAATCGCAGTCTTATTTCTTCTCGTTATCTTCGCGCTCAAGCTTCTTTTTCCTTATAGACTTACGCATGCTCAGATATACAATCAGCGAAACGCCGCCGCCCAGTACTGCCAGCACAAGAAGAGTGGGCAGGGCGTAAACAAATCCCACAGCGAAGTTCTTGCAGGCTTCGGCAAACCCTTTCCAGCTCTCCCTGAAGGCTCTTGAAATACGCTCGCCGAAGGTGGCCGGCTCGGGGACCTTCTCGGTGTATTCAATCACTTCCTCAATTAACAGGTTTACGGTGGAGTAGGCAACCTGATTGTCATAATATTTGAGCGTGGTTTTGTAGGATTCTATTTCCTCGATTACGTCGTACAGCCGCTTTTGTATCTGAAGCATATATTCGACGGTGTCTGCGCTGGCGTACATGTTGGTCAGCGCGGTTCTCTCGGCCTCAAGCGTCTCGAGCCGGGAGACGATGTCATAGTACTTCGAGCTTACGTCATCAACCGTGCTCTGGTTGTCCACGATGTTGATAGTGTCTCCGAGCTGTGCCAGAAATGCGTCGAGGTTTTCGGCCGGTATCCGGATTCTGTAGGTCGCACGGCGGCTGGTGTAATAGCCGCCGGTAGAGTAGCTCCGGCCGGTTTCCCCGGATTTTTCGATATAACCGCCGTACAGGTCGGTGTTTTTGTCGACAAGGTCTATGGCGTCATCAAAACTCTTGGTTTCGCCGGAAATGTTTACGGTTTTGATTATCTTTCGCTCAAATTCGACGTCATCGGTATTTTCCTTTCCTGTGCCTTGGCTATAGTAATTGGCGCCCTCGGATTCGGTCTTTGTGTTGGCGGTAACTGTCTCAAAAGCCTCATCAAAGGATTGTTGTTCTGAGATTTCTGTTAGATTGCTATACGCACATGAGGCTAAGGCCGACAAAAGCAGTGCGGTAAGCGCGAGCAGCGCGACGGTTCTGAGCTTCATAGAAAATTCTCCTTGTATTTATTGTATTTATTTGAGTTTCTCAAGTGCTGCCATAATACCGTCAAGGTTTTCACGGCACTTTTCCAGCTTTGCCCGCTCGCCCTCGACCACCGCCGCCGGGGCCTTTGTCACAAAGCCCTCGTTTCTGAGCTTGCCCTTTATGCGCTCAATCTCAGCCTGAAGTTTATTGAGCTCGGCTTTGAGGCGGGCGCGCTCCCGGTCAGTATCGATAAGGTCGGACATTGGGAGGTAAATAGTTGCAGAATCGGTGATAATCTGAACACAGTCCTCGACAGGGATTCTGCAGTCAAAGGTCTCTGCCACCTCAACCCCCGAAGCTGAGGCCAGCCGCTCGAAGAATACCGCCGTGTGTCCGCCGAAGCTTGTGGCATATTTGGTTGCGATATACACTTTGGATTTGCGCGACGGGGGGACGTTCATTTCATTGCGGCGGGCGCGGATGGCCTTGATGGCGGCGATAACCCGCTCGATATCCTCGGCCTCATCGGGGAAGCTTAGCGAGCCGTCGGGGCTGGGGTGTCTGGCAATCATAATGCTCTCGGCATCCCCGTCATGCGGCAGCGAGAGGTAAATCTCCTCGGTGATAAAGGGCATGAAGGGGTGCAGGAGTTTGAGCGTGCCGGTCAGCACATATGCAAGCACTCTTTGGGCTGTGAGGTTTTCGGGCGAATCCTTTTCGGCAAGACGGGCTTTTGAGAGCTCGATGTACCAGTCGCAGAAGACATCCCAGATAAAGTCATAGAGCGAGGAGAGGGCAATACCCAGCTCGAAGCGGTCAAGCGCCGAGCGGACGGCGCCGACAAGGCTGTTGTAGCGATGGAGAATCCATTTGTCCTCGGGGGATAGTTCAGAGCTGTCGGGGAGGGTGACTTTGTTTATTGTCAGGTTCATCCTGACAAAGCGCGCGGCGTTCCAGAGCTTGTTGGTAAAGTTGCGCGCCGCCTCTATCTTCTCGTCCGAGAAGCGCATGTCGTTGCCGGGGCTGTTGCCGGTGGCAAGTGCAAAGCGCAGGGCGTCGGCGCCGTATTTTTCGATTATATCAATCGGGTCAATCCCGTTGCCCAGCGATTTTGACATCTTGCGCCCCTCGGCGTCGCGCACAAGGCCATGTATAAATACCGTCGAGAAGGGAATATTGCCGGTGTGCTCAAGCCCCGAGAAAATCATGCGCGACACCCAGAAGGTGATGATATCATAGCCCGTGACAAGCACATCTGTGGGGTAGTATTTATCAAGGTCGGGGGTCCTGTCCGGCCAGCCCAAGGTCGAGAAAGGCCAGAGTGCCGAGGAAAACCAGGTGTCAAGCACGTCGGGGTCCTGCCGAACAGGGCCGCCGCAGGCCGGGCAGGCTGTTATATCCTCTTTTGTTACCGAAACTTTGCCACAGTTGTCGCAATAAAATGCCGGGATTCGGTGGCCCCACCAGAGCTGGCGAGAGATGCACCAGTCGTGCAGGTTTTCCATCCAGTTTATATATATCTTGGAGAAGCGCCCGGGTATGAATTTTATCCGCCCGTCGCGCACCGCCTCTATAGCCGGGCCCACAAGCGGCGCCATTTTCACAAACCACTGGTCGGAGGTCAGCGGCTCGACTGTGGTGCCGCAGCGGTAGCAGCTCCCTACATTGTGGGTGTGCGCCTCGGTCCTGACAAGGAATCCTCCGGCCTCAAGGTCGGCTACCACCGCCCGACGCGCCGCGTAGCGCTCCAGCCCGGCGTATCTGCCGCCCTCGGTATTGATCGTGCCGTCGTCGCTTAACACCTTGGTAATAGGGAGGTTGTGCCGCTGCCCGACCTCAAAGTCGTTGGGGTCGTGCGCCGGGGTGATTTTGACGCAGCCGGTGCCGAATTCCATGTCGACATATTCGTCGGCGATAACCGGAATCTCGCGGCCCATAAGCGGCAGTATCAGGGTTTTGCCGATATACTTCCGGTAGCGCTCGTCATTCGGGTTGACCGCCACGGCGGTATCCCCCAGCATGGTCTCGGGGCGGGTGGTCGCTACCTCGAGATACCCCGAACCGTCCTTGAGGGGATAACGGATATGCCAGAAGTGGCCTGCCTGCTCCTCGTATTCGACCTCGGCGTCCGAGAGGGCGGTCTTGCAGTCGGGGCACCAGTTTATTATGCGGTAACCGCGATAAATGAGCCCCTTTTCATAGAGGTTTACGAAAACCTCGCGCACGGCGCGGGATAGCCCCTCGTCCATTGTGAAGCGCTCGCGCGTCCAGTCGCAGGAGGAGCCGAGCTTCTTAAGTTGGCTGATAATCCGGCTGCCGTAGAGGTTTTTCCATTCCCAGACCCGCTCGAGGAATCCCTCGCGCCCGAGGTCATAGCGGCTCAGCCCCTCGGTTTGCCGCAGGTGCTCCTCGACCTTTATTTGGGTTGCTATACCTGCATGGTCGGTGCCGGGCAGCCAGAGCGCGCTGTAGCCCTGCATGCGTTTGTAGCGAATAATAATGTCCTGAAGCGTCTCGTCAAAGGCATGCCCCATATGCAGCTGTCCGGTGACATTCGGGGGCGGAATTACTATTGAGAAGGGAGGCTTGCCGTCGTCGGTTGACGGGGTAAAGTAGCCTTTTTCCTCCCAGCCCCTGTATATCCTGTCCTCAAAATCGGCCGGGTTATAGGTTTTGGGCAATTCGTGTCGTATCATGGTAAGCCTTTCCGGGTGCAGGCGAACCTGCACCCTTATCTATATAGTCGTTATTTTTCATAAAAAGTTTCATCATTGATACAAAAAGCTCCGCGTCCGGTATCAGGACGCAGAGCGCGGTACCACCTGACTTCGCGCCTTACCCCGGCAGCCCGGAGCGCTGCGCGCACTCAATGCAGCCATAAAGCCGCCCGGCTGTAACGGCGCCGCCGTCGGGAATTACTCCCGGGTGAATACAGCCGCGTTTGCGGTCCAGCCCGGTTTGACCACCGCCCCTCGGAAGCGACTTCGGCAGCTTTCTGCCGCGGACTCGCACCGACCGTCCGCTCTCTTTGGGCTTTATGCCGCTTACTACTCTTCGTCATGGGGTTTAGCACAGTATACCACATGGAGGCGGATTTGTCAACATTTTTGAGAGGTATTCCTCTTTGTGGTAAAGCAAGGTTTGATGACGAAAAATTCAAAAAAGACTTGACATTAAAAAAAGTATTTGATATAATAATGCCTGCTCGCTGGTATGGCTCAGTAGGTAGAGCACATCCTTGGTAAGGATGAGGTCATCAGTTCGATTCTGATTACCAGCTCCATATACACCCGCACTAGGCATGAATTCAGCCTTGTGCGGGGTTTTGTTATTTGAAAACCACCGGCACTGCCGGTGGTTATGACTTATGACATATCTATCCCAGCTGTTTTAATCAACCAGTCATTATCCTCCTCAGCTAGATAATCATAATAAAGGCTACCGTTTTCATACAGCATTCCGGCGACCGGCGAATACCTGAAAACTATCTTCTATGTATATTATACACAACATACTTTGCTCTTTTATAATAAAATTATCTAATAATACAATATGTTTTCGTGTTGACATATTTCACGTTTTATAATACAATTAAGTGCCCGCCGTGTTAGAGGTATTATTTGCTTTTTGAGGCGGGCGACCCCGCGATAACGACCAACCGACCCGCCGGGACACGACCCATACTATCGCGGCCAATTACACGGGGGAAGTATGGAAACACTACTGAACCGACAGCTCAGGCCCTCTCAGCTCGAGGAGCTTGAGGCGCATGAGCTGCCCGACGACCCTATTCTGTTTGCAATTATCGGAGATATTTCCGAGGACGCCCGATATACCCGCAGTGTCTTGGTGGTCTCGTCAAAAAGCCTTTTTACATACAATCTGGACAGCGGCACGTGCGGCGACAGATATTTTTTTGCCGATATTGAAAAAATCTACAATAAGCGAATGTACGGCAACGGCGTCATGCGTGCCAGGCTCGCCAGCGGTGAAACAAAGGATATATACCGCTTTACTTTTGCGGTAGCAGGACTTTGTGACGCCGCGGTTTTGTTTATTTCGGCAATAAAAGACGGAACCCGGGTCGAGGAGGCGCTTGGAGGCGTCGAGGTGGCCTACGAAAAGCAGCTTTCGGTGTGTCCCAAGTGCGGGCGCACCCTCTCGGCCCCGGGCGTCAAGTGCATAAATTGCGAGAGCCGACGCAGGATTATATCCCGGCTCGGCAAGTACCTCAAGCCCGAGACCACAATACTCATAGTCTCAGTGATAATATCGATAATCACCACGGCGCTAGCTCTAATACCGCCCTATCTTAACCGGACGCTGGTCGACGATATTCTGGTCGCCGGCAGCCGGGCTGACTCACCTATCCGGCTGTTCGGCAGGTACAACATGCAGGTCCGGGAGAGCCTTTTTATTATCGGTGTTATGCTGGCCTCCAACTATGTCATACGCTACGGGCTGGGTGCGGTGCGGGGCTATTACCTCAGGAAAGCCGGCGACCGGATTGTAAAGGCGCTGCGCAACGACGTCTACGAGCACGCCCAATACCTGCCGATGCGCTTTTATGACAAGACCTCGACAGGCTCGGTTATCAACCGCATTTCGGGTGACAGCTCGGTGCTGCAGTCCTTTATGCTGCGCATTACCCAGGAAGTGGTCGTGCAGTTTTTTAAGATGATAGGCATTATAGTCGTCATGATTGTAATGAACTGGCGGCTTGCAATCTACTCTCTTGCCCCGGTGCCCTTCGTGGTGGTGGGCGCGCGGATATTCTCAAAGAAAATAGCCCCCTTTTACCGCCGAATCTGGCGCCGGTGGTCGGCGGTCTCGAGCCGGCTCACCGATACCATACCCGGTGTGCGCGTGATAAAATCCTTCACCAACGAAAAGAACGCTACTAAACTTTTTAAACAGAAGAACCAGGAATGGTACGAGACCGACATTAAGGCCGGCAAAATTCTCAACATATATCCGGCCGTCGTGAACTGTCTGGTCAGCCTTGGCTCGATTGTCATCTGGATGCTGGGCGGCCTTGCCGTCATCAGCGCTACAAACCTGTCGGGCAATCTCACGGTCGGCCTGCTCGTGTCGTTTATCTCTTACGCCTCGATGTTCTACGAGCCGGTAAACTTCTTTGCCAACCTCAACGACTCCTACCAGCACGCGCTCTCATCAGCCGAGCGGATATTTGACATACTCGACGCCGAGCCCGAGCAGGACTTCGGCAAGGGCAACAAGCTGCAAAAGGTCAGGGGCGCCATTGAATTTAAAAATGTTTCCTTCTCCTACGACCGGACAAAAAAGGTGCTCAAGGGGATAAACCTCAAAATAAATCCCGGAGATATCGTGGGCATAGTCGGAACCACCGGCTCGGGCAAGTCGACGCTGGTCAATCTGTTTTTGCGCTATTACGACCATTACGAGGGCAGAATCCTGCTTGACGGCGTGAATATCCGGAAGATTGACCTTGAATTCTTCCGTTCCTGCATCGGCTATGTCCAGCAGGAGCCGATGATGTTCCATGACACCATATTCAACAATATAGCCTACGGCGACGAGCGGTATACCGTCGAGCAGGTGATAGCCGCCGCCGATGTGGCAAACGCGCATGAGTTTATAATCCGTCAGCCCGATGCCTATGATTCGGTGCTCGGCGAGCGCGGTGTGGGGCTGTCGGGCGGCGAGAGGCAGCGAATTTCAATAGCCCGTGCAGTCCTGAAGAACCCGAGCATCCTGGTCTTTGACGAGGCGACGGCCTCGGTTGACTCCGAGACCGAGCACCTCATACAAGAGGCGATAGAACACCTTATCAGCGGGCGCACCACAATAATGATAGCCCACCGCCTCTCGACCCTGAGCAAGGCCAACAAGATTGTCGTGCTTGACAACGGCGAGATAATCGAGTGCGGAACCCCCGCCGAGCTCATGGCCAAGAAAGGCAAGTATTACCGGCTGGTGCAGATTCAGACCATGTCCGATAAGGTCAAAGAAGACAAGGAAAAGGAGCGTTTGGACTGATGGGCAGGCTATACATAGACAAGACAAATGGCAAAATAGAGCGTACCGACCTTTACCTTGTAAAGCTGATTAAGAGCGACGGGACGGTAATAGAGGACCTTGAGCCGCGGCGTCTCTTTCCGCTCAGCGACCCGAGTCACTACATTGTGCTGCTCGACTCAAAAGAGCGAGAGGTCGCCATGATACGCGGCATTGCAGCGCTCGACGCGCTCTCGCAAATGGCGCTGCTTGAATGTTTTAAGGAGTATTACCTGATTCCCAAAATCACGCAGGTGCTTGAGGTGACCGATAAATACGGCGTTCTGCGCTTCAGAGTGATGACCGACCGGGGCGAGATTTCCTTTAACATTCGCAACCGCCACAGCGACATTAAAAACCTCGGCTCAAACCGCATAATAATCCGCGACGCCGACGACAACAGGTACGAAATCCCCGACTATAAAGCGCTCGACGTTAAAAGCCAGCGGCTGTTGTTCAGTTATGTTTGATAATTACGCTTTTCTTCGGAGGCACTGCCCCCGAACCCCCGCTCAAGGGGCTTTTTGAAAAAGCCCCTTGAGAATCCCTAAAACTTTCAAACAAAATCGCTAATTCTGTAGCGCGGGAGCCCATATCCCGCGCTTTGCTGCCACTAGCTTATCGGCTGACTTGGACGAGGACGCGCGGGGAGCTGCCACGCACCCGCTTTTTTCTCGGGGCTCTGCCCCACACCCCGCTCAAGGGGCTTTTTGAAAAAAGCCCCTTGAGAATCCCCAAAAACTTTCTAAACTAAATCGCTAATTCTGTAGCGCGGGAGCCCATATCCCGCGCTTTGCTGCCTGTAGCCTACTGACTGGCATGGGAATGCGGCGCAGAGGGGCCGAGCGCTCATCAAGGGAAATAAATGCACTTCGTCCTGCGAAAACAAACGAGCCCCGCGTAGGCGGTCGACAGGACACCCAAATCGACACCACTCAACTTGGGCAAACCGGCGAATAACTCAGACCTCTGAGCTGGTTTGCCGGTGACTGCATGGCGAGACCTTTATTATCCGCCGCGCAATGCGCGCGGCGGCAAGAGGAAGGGGGTACACAGGGGAGAAACCATAGGTTTCCCCCTGTGCGCATTTCTTTGGTTCGTTTTCTTTGTGCGCACAAAGAAATGAACAAAGAATTGAAAGTTTTGTAGTCTTATATCGCTGCAATGCGCCGAAGTTGTCGCACCCTACATGTAACACAAGGGAGTGCGCGGGCGACGCAGGTCGCCCCTACTAATGAAACAATAATCCTCTCTCGAGTTTTCCCGAGGGAGGATTAATGCATCATAAAGCTGCAATTTATTGCTTGATGTCCAATCTGTTTTTTATTTCGGTGATGAACTCAAGCGTGTTGACCACGGTCACTTTGCTGCCGGGCACGGCAAGCGCGGCAAGGTCCTTTGTCATCACCCCTCCCTCAATTGTCTCAATACAGGCGCGCTTAAGATTTTTGGCAAACCCGGACAGCTCATCGATGCCGTCAATCTCGCCGCGCTTTGAGAGCGCGCCAACCCAGGCGAATATCAGCGCCATGGGGTTTGAGGTTGGCGTCTCGCCTTTAAGATATCTGTAATAATGCCGGGTAATCGTGCCGTGCGCAGCCTCGTATTCATAGCAGCCGTCGGGAGACACCAGAATCGAGGTCATCATGGCGAGCGAGCCGAAGGCGGTCGAGACCAGGTCGCTCATGACGTCGCCGTCGTAGTTTTTGCAGGCCCAGATGAAGCCTCCGCTGCTCCTTATCACCCGCGAGGCGGCGTCGTCAATCAGGGTGTAGAAATATTCGATCCCGAGGCGTTCAAACTCGGCGCGGTAATGGGTGTTATATATTTCCTCAAAAATCAACTTAAAGGTCTGGTCGTACTGCTTTGATATGGTGTCCTTTGTGCTAAACCAAAGATCCTGTTTTGTCGAGAGTGCGTATTTGAAGCAGGAGTGCGCAAACGAGCGAATTGAGCTGTCCTTGTTGAACATGGCCTGCAGCACGCCCGGCCCATCGAGCTCGCAAACCTTCATGCGGGTTACCTTGCCGGAGGCCGAGGTGAAAACCAGCTCGGCGGTGCCCCCCTCCCCGGCTCTTATCTCGGAGGCCTTGTAAACGTCGCCAAATGCGTGTCGGGCAATGGTTATAGGCTTTTCCCAGTTGGCGACAACAGGCTTTATATTCTTGACGATAATAGGCGCGCGAAAGACCGTGCCGTCAAGGATTGCGCGAATGGTGGCATTCGGGCTTTTCCACATTTCCCTGAGGTTATATTCCTCAACGCGCTGTTTGTTCGGTGTGATGGTCGCGCATTTTACCGCCACGCCGTATTTTTTGGTTGCCATTGCCGCGTCGACGGTAATCCGGTCGCCTGTTTTGTCACGCTCGGGCAGCCCGAGGTCGTAATACTCGGTTTTCAGCTCTATATAGGGGAGCAGCAGCTCGTCCTTAATAATCTTCCAGAGGACCCGCGTCATTTCGTCCCCGTCTATTTCGACAAGGGGGGTTCTCATTTTAATTTTGTTCATTGTGAGCCGTTCCTTTGCTTGATTTGACCACCCGGTTACCTGCCAAGAGTCTCCCGGTTTTGGTTTTTGTAGTAGTTCATCAGGCACCCGTCGAGTAGTATCTGCCGCTCGTTATCTGTTAGCGGGTCGACAATAAGTTTTATGTCATAAACCTTCCGGTCAGCTCTGATAACCTTGGCGGGGTACTCGGTTTCCCCAGACGCTATGAGCGACCGAATATTAGGCACAAACACATAGTCGCCCGGCTCATAGTTAAAGCGCTCGCCTTTTGCAAGCCTGAAGGGGATTATGCCCCAGTTTATGCAGTTTGAGCGGTAGCGCTTTGTGGCGTACTCGACGCAGATATTGGCAAGTCCGCCGAGCACTTTCTGGCAGGAGGCGGCCTGCTCGCGCGCCGAGCCGTCGCCCGGGCAGGTGGCATATATCGCCGAGCCGAACTGCGTGGTCTCAATCAGCGTGTCGGCATCTCCCACAAGCCCGAGCACCGACATGAGCGCCTCGGGTTTCTTGCCGGCGCGTCTTTCTATCTCAAGAGCGGCGGCCGACTTGGCGCGCGGCACATAATCGGGAACCCTGCGCGATAGCGTGAACTCGGCAAGCCGTCTCGGGTTTGAACGGTAGGACGAGGTCTCGCCCGAGGGGATAAGCTCGTCTGTCGTGGTGACATCGTCATGTATTACCGCCGCAAGCTCAAGGAGCAGATGCTCGCCGAGCTCATGCTGCTCGGGCCACTCCGAGATGTTCGGCCCGAGGATGAGCGGGGTCTCGGGCTGAGGTTTTCCGAAGCCGTAATACACCCGGCGCAGGTAGGGAGAGTTGTCGAAATGATACTCGTATTCGGGCGCCTCATATTCAATTTCATCTGCCGGGGTAATAGCCCCGCCGCAGAGGGCCGTGGCGGCGATGCTGCGCGCGTCCATGAGTGCAACGCCGGCGGCCTGCCCTTCGCCCGGCTTTGAGCCCTCGCGGTTCGGGAAATTGCGGGTGGTGTGTCTTATTGACAGGCCGTTGTTGGCCGGAACGTCGCCGGCGCCGAAGCATGGGCCGCAGAACGCGGGTTTTATAACCGCTCCGGCTGAAAGCAGCCCGGTTGTGACGCCTGCCCGGGTCAGTTCAAGCGACACCGGGACGCTTGTCGGGTAGACCGAGAGCGAAAAATAGGGGTTCGGGGCGGCAGACTTGGTGTGTTTGCCGCGCGAGAGGATTGCCGAGGCCTCGCAGATGCTGTCGAACATACCACCGGCGCAGCCCGCGATAATGCCTTGGTCGGCATATACCTCGCCGTCCCGCTGCTTTGAAAGCAGGTCAATTTTAACTCCGAGCCGCTCTTCCGATTCAACCTCGATACCGCGGAGAATGTCAGCGGCGTTTTGCCGGAATTCTCTTATGGTATAAGCATTTGAGGGGTGGTAGGGCAGGGCAATCATCGGCTCGAGCGCCGAGAGGTCGAATTCAATGCACCTGTCGTAGTAAGCGACATTTCCGGGTGCCAGCCTTCTGAAATCCCCGGGCCGGCCGTGTGTCTCGTAATGCTTCTTTATTATGTCGTCGGTCTCCCAGATTGAGGAGAGGCACATGGTTTCGGTGGTCATGACGTCAATGCCGTTTCTGAAGTCTACCGGCAGCGAGCCGAGCCCCGGCCCGGTGAACTCGAGCACGCGGTTCTTGACAAATCCCGAGGCAAACACCGCCTTTATCAGGGCTATTGCCGCGTCGTGCGGGCCGGTGCCGCGCCGCGGGCTGCCGGTCAGGTAGACCAGCACAACCTCGGGATAATCTATGTCATATGTGCGCCCGAGAAGCTGCTTTACCAGTTCGGGGCCGCCCTCGCCGACGCCCATCATGCCTAAAGCGCCATAGCGTGTGTGCGAATCCGAGCCGATCAGCATCCCGCCGCATTTTGCCATCTCCTCGCGGACATATGAGTGTATCACCGAGAGGTTGGCCGGCACATATATGCCGCCGTACTTCCGGGCGGCCGACAGGCCGAACACATGGTCGTCCTCGTTTATTGTCCCTCCCACGGCGCAGAGCGAGTTGTGGCAGTTGGTGAGCGCGTAGGGGACCGGGAAATCGGTCATCCCGCTGGCACGGGCGGTCTGTATTATTCCGACATAGGTTATGTCGTGCGAGGCCAGTGCGTCAAAGCTGAGCCTGAGCTTATCAGGGCTGCCCGAGCGGTTATGAGCCTGAAGAATCGAATATGCTATGGTGTTTTTCCGCGCCTTTGACACCGGGGTCGGCGACGACCGGGCAAGCTTGCCGTCTGTGAGAAAAACACCGCCTGAGTGGAGTTTAATCATTGTTTGGAAATCCTTTGTGTTTTGTCTTATACATTTGGTTTTATCGGAAATAATTATAATATACGATATAATATTTTAGCATGTCGGCGCCGCCATGTCAATATTAGCCCTAAATTTAACCGGGATTGCCGGGTTGCGGTTATTGTGTTGACAAGAAATACCGCGGGTGCTATAATCATTGTACCTTAATCGGTGCCGCCCGGTGCGGTGCCAAGGCCATACACGGGAGTTTGCAATGCACAAAAGAAGGGAGGCCGCGCGGCCTTGCCGCGACAGTATTCTGGCGTTCTGCTCGCTTTTTGCGGCGGCGGCCGCCATGCTGGTTTTTGCGGCCGCGCTCTCACTGCGGGTTCTGCCGGCCTTCTCGGGTGAGAGCGGCGCCCCCGAGACCTTCGGGCCGCCCGAAACTCAGGGAACCATCAGCGGCGACACGCAGCCGCCCGAAATCATCGGCGCGCGGGATATGACCGTTTATGTCGGCGAGTCTGTGTCATACCGCAAGTGTATCCGGGTGGTCGACAACGTCGACTCAAGCGAAGAGATATCCCTCACGATAGATTCAAGCAAGGTCAACCTTCTTGAGATTGGCGAGTATGCCGTTAAATATACCGCAACCGACAGGGCGGGGAACTCAAGCTCGGTCACGATTTTTGTCAGAGTAATAGAGCCCGAAATACCGCTTGAGACGCTGAATGCAGCGCTTGACGGGATTATCAAAAACATCATACGCCCGGGGATGAACAAGGAAGAGCAATGCCGCGCGGTCTGCGCGTATGTAAAAGGCCATATCTCGTATTCGGGGGTATCCGAAAAGGGGGGCGGGGACTGGCGGGCCGTGGCCTACCATGCCCTGTTTGTCTCGGGCTCGGGCGACTGCTACAGCTACTTTGTAGCCTCAAAGGCTCTGCTCGACCGGCTCGGGATTGAAAACCTCGACATCCGGCGCACGCCGGGACTTATCCCCGAGACCCATTACTGGAGCCTTGTCAACATCGGCGGCGAGGGCGAGGCGGCGCGGTGGTACCATTACGACTCGACCAGAATTCAACAGAACTACGACCTCGGCGGGTGCCTTATGACCGAGCGCCAGATTATGGCCTACAACCATGTGCGTAAGCACTTTTACGCCTATGACAGATCGACCTTCCCCCGGGTCTGCGAAGAGATTATCACACCGACGCCCAAGCTTGAGCCATACTATGATTTGGATTAACCAGTTTTACCATATAGGAGCAGGGAGTTATAATGCTCACAAATATACTTGAGTATCTTGAGGCCACCGCCGCCCGGCTCCCCGAAAAGATTGCCTTCTCGGACGGAGCCGACAGCCTCACCTTCGGGGAATTGCAGAGGGCTGCAAAGTCGGCAGGGAGCCGTATTGCCGCTATGGGTTACAGGCGCGAGCCGGTCATGATTTTGATGGACAGGCACCCGAATGTCCTCGCGGCTTTCTTCGGCGCGGTGTATGCCGGCTGTTTTTATGTGCCGGTTGACACCGAGATGCCCGAGAAAAGGCTCAAGGCTACATTCAGCTCGCTTGCTCCCCGAATGATAATTGCCGACAGGTCAAATTATGATAGAGCTACAAGGCTCGGACAGGCCGAGGTGCTTTTGCTCGACGAGATACGCAACTTCCCGCCGGACGAGAAACTGCTATCCCAAATAAGAGAAAAACAGATAGACACCGACCCGATATACATTGTCTTTACCTCCGGCTCCACCGGAGTTCCGAAGGGGGTCGCCGCCTGCCACCGCTCGGTAATTGATTACACCGAGAGCTTCTGCTATGCGCTGGGGCTCTCTGAGGACTGTGTGTTCGGCAACCAGACCCCGCTTCACTTCGACGCGCCGCTCAAGGAGATAATGACCACACTGAAATACGGCGCGACGACATATCTGATTCCCAAAAAGCTGTTTATGTTTCCGGTACCGCTTGTCGAGTACCTAAACGAACATAAAATCAACACAATCTGCTGGGTAGTCTCGGCGCTCTGCACAATCTCGGCACTCGGGGCACTCGATACAGTCCGCCCACAGTATCTAAAGAAAATAGCCTTCGGGAGCGAGGTGTTCCCGGTAAAGCAGTTTAACATCTGGCAGAACGCGCTGCCCGACGCCGAGTTTTACAACCTTTACGGCCCCACCGAGTGCACCGGAATGTCCTGCTGGTATAAGGTTGAGGGCAGGGTACCCGAGGGCGGGACTATCCCGATAGGCAGGCCCTTTAGAAATACGCGAATCATGCTGATTGACGAGGACGGGCGGGAGGCCGCGCCGGGCGAGCCGGGCGAAATTTATATCGCCGGAACCTGCGTCACGCTCGGGTACTACAACAACCCGCAAAAAACCGACGAGGCCTTTGTGCAGAACCCGCTGAACAAATCATACCACGAGATAGTTTACCGCACCGGGGATATCGCGCGGATCAACGAGCGCGGCGAGCTGGTCTTCATCTCGCGGCGCGACAGCCAGATAAAGCACATGGGGCACCGGATAGAGCTCGGCGAGATAGAGACCGCCGCGGACACTCACGACCGGGTCGCGCGCTCCTGCTGCCTCTACGACAGCGATAACAAGAAAATAATCCTGTACTATGCCGGGGAAACCGAACCCGGGGAACTTTTTGCATATCTTAAAGATAACCTGCCGCGCTATATGCTGCCCTCCGAGATAAAGAGGCTTGACAGACTGCCCCTGACCTCCAGCGGTAAGCTCGACCGGCAGGCACTGAAAAACCTTTACAAGGACAGCGAAAAATGAAGGCATTACTGAAAATTCTGAGCGAACTGCACCCCGAAGCTAACTTTGAGGACGAGACAGCGCTTGTCGATGATGGCATACTCGACTCGCTCGACATCGTCACGCTTATCACCGAAATAAATCAGGAATACGATATTTCGATTCCCGCGCAGGAGATTACTCCTGAAAATTTCAACTCTGTCGAGGCAATAATAAGATTGATTAAGAAGATTGACGAGGCATAAGGAAGGTGCTCTTCACTTCATACGAATTCCTGCTCTTTGTCGGAGTGCTGCTGGTTCTGTACTATACCATACCGAAAAAAATGCAGTGGATACTCCTGACCCTGGCAAGCTACATATTTTACGGCTTGTCGGGTCCGGGATACCTGATATTCATCTTAATCACTACAATAACTGCATATCTGACTGCCGTTTTGATGGACAGAAACGCCAAGGCCGAGTCAAAATATCTTGAGGCAAACCGCGACCTGCTGTCAAAGGACAAGCGCAAGACCTACAGAGCCGGGCAAAAGAAGCGCAGGTTTTACATCCTTATTGCCGGACTTCTGGCCGGCTTCGGCCTGCTTGCGGTGATGAAATACACCGCCTTTGCGGTGGTGAACATCAATTTTGTGCTCGGTCGGTTTGGTGCCGAGGGGTTGAATATCCCGAACATCCTTCTGCCGCTCGGCATTTCATTTTACACATTCCAGACGATGGGGTATCTCCTCGATGTATACCGCGGCAGCGTTAAGGCCGAGCGCAACCCGGCTAAGCTCGCGCTTTTCGTCTCCTTCTTCCCGCAGCTAATTCAAGGCCCGATTTCACGCTTCGGCGATTTGCAGGAGCAGCTTGTATCCGAACATGAATTTGATTCTCAAAACCTCATACAGGGTCTTTGGCGCGTTTTATGGGGGTATTTCAAGAAGCTGGTCATAGCCGACCGGATTTTGGTGGCTGTAATGGCGCTGATAGAGAACCCCGCCGGGTACCGCGGCGTTTATGTGGTTTTGCTCATTCTTTTCTACTCGATACAGATTTACGCCGATTTTACCGGCGGCATAGACATCACGATAGGCCTTGCCGAGGCGCTCGGAATTAAGCTTGCCGAGAACTTCAACCGCCCGTTTTCCTCAAGGTCCACAAAGGAATACTGGCGCCGCTGGCATATCACCATGGGTACCTGGTTTACCGATTACGTCTTCTACCCGCTCTCGGTGTCGCAGCCCATGCAGCGGCTCTCGAAATTTTGCCGGCGAAAGCTCGGAAATTCGCTCGGCAAGCGGATTCCGGTTTATCTGGCGAGTGCCATAACCTGGTTTCTCACCGGCCTGTGGCATGGCGCCGGGTGGAATTTCATAGTCTGGGGGCTGCTCAACTGCCTTGTGATTCTTGTGTCGCAGGAGCTACAGCCGCTCTACGATGGCTTTCGCAAAGTCGCCCCGCGCCTGACAGCCTCCAAAGGCTACTCGGCTTTCATGGCGGCAAGAACCTTCTGGCTCATGGGGGCAATCCGCATACTCGACTGCTACCGCGACGTGCCGCTGACCTTCCGGATGTTCGGGAGCATCTTCACGACCCCCAACTGGGGCGAGCTGACAAAGGTCGCAAAAGGCGTGCTCGGGCTTGGGATTCATGACTATATTGTCGTGCTTTCAGGCTGCCTGCTTGTCTGGGTGGCCAGCCGGCTGAATGGTAAAAAGGATATCCGGGAGCGGCTTTGGAAGAGGCCGGTTACCTCGTTTGCGGCCTTTTTACTGCTCTTTTTGTCGGTGGTGGTATTCGGAGCCTACGGCTTCGGGTACGACGCAAGACAATTCATCTACAACCAGTTTTAGGAGGGGCTGACCTTTGAAAATAGTGCTTGCGACCAGAAATAAAAACAAAATAAGAGAATTTGAGGCGCTGCTCGCCGAGCATATAGAGGGCATTAAGCTCCTGTCGCTTGACGACGTGGGGATTCTGGGCGAGATTGAGGAAACCGGCGAGACCTTTCAGGAAAATGCCATGATAAAGGCCCGGGCCACCGCCGCTTCGGGCTACTTGGCGATTGCCGATGACTCGGGACTGGTGGTACCCGCGCTTGGTGGCGAGCCGGGCATAAGGTCGGCAAGGTATGCCGGGTGCGGGGGCAGTCCTGCTGAGCGCGACAGAGCCAACAACGTCCTGCTGCTCAAAAACATGACAGGTGTTAAGGACAGGTACGCCGAGTTTGTCTGCTGCATCGCCTGTGCATATCCGGGTGGCGGCGGGGAGGGCGATTTTGTGGTCACCGGCAGGGTGCCCGGCGAGATACTCTGCGAGGAGCGCGGTGGCGGGGGGTTCGGGTACGACCCGCTTTTCTGGTATGACGAGCTGGGCAAGAGCTTTGCCGAGCTTACCTCTGAGGAGAAAAACAAGGTGAGCCACCGCGCCGTAGCAGTCATGGCGCTTGCAGAAAAACTTAAAGAAATCAAAAGGATAAGGGAACTTTTATGCTAACGTCAAAACAAAGGGCATACCTGCGCGGCCTTGCCTCGGTACAGGAGACCATAATGCAGATAGGCAAGGGCGGCATCAGTGAGAATCTGATAAGGACCGCGTCCGACGCGCTCGAGGCGAGGGAGCTTATCAAGTTGAGTATACTGAAAAACTGCGATATGACGCCCGAGGAGGCGGCGCGACGGCTGGCCGACGCGACCGGCGCCGAGGTGGTTACCGTGATTGGAAACAAAATTGTGCTCTACCGCGAGTCCAAAACAAATAAGAGAATAGAATTATGACAGAAAAAAAGACAAGGACCGGCGTGTACGGCGGCACCTTCAACCCGGTGCACAAAGGACACATCGCGGCGGCCGCCGCCTTTGTCGGGCAGATGGCACTTGACGAGCTTATAATCATCCCGACATACCTGCCTCCCCACAAGGAGGCCGACCCGGCCGACGAGCCTTATCACCGGCTGAAAATGTGTGAGCTGGCCTTTGCGGGTGTTGAGCGGACGGTGGTGTCCGACATGGAAATTGCGCGCGGGGGGCGCAGCTATACGGTCGACACCCTGCGCGCGCTCACCTCCCCGGGGCGCGAGCTGTTTTTCCTCTGCGGCAGTGACATGCTGCTGAGCTTTGACACATGGCGGGAATTTGTAACGATTTTTTCGCTCTGCCGGCCGGTCTATATCCGCCGCGAAAACGACCCCGAGGTTGCCCGGGCAATAGCCGGGAAAAACGCCGAATACCAAAGAAAATACGGGGTTTCCTTTATCGAGCTTGAGGCCGAGCCGATTGTGATTTCCTCGCAGGAAATCCGCGAAAAAATCATGCGCGGCGAGGATGTGTCTGATTATCTGCCCCGGGATGTGGCGAAATATATTTATGAGAACCAACTATATGTGTGACAAGCCGATAACGCAAGAGATGCTCGGGAAACTGCGCGGGGAGGTCAAGTCGAGGCTATCTGGGGAGCGCCTCCGGCACACCGAGGGGGTCGCGGCGACCGCCGCCCGAATAGCAGAGATATACTTGCCGGAGCAGACCGGGAAAATTGTGGCGGCGGCCTGGCTGCACGACCTCACAAAGGAATATTCTTACGAAAAGCAGTTGAAAACATGTGAGGATTTTGGTATAATACTAAGAGATGACGAGAAAAATCTGCCGCCGGTACTTCACGCCATAACCGCCGCGGCCGTGATTCCTGCTGAGTTTCCCGACTTTGCCGACCCTCTGATTATCAGCGCCGTGCGCTGGCATACCACGGGGCGCGCCGGCATGACGCTGCCCGAGAAGATTCTCTGCCTTGCCGACTTTATCGAGGGAGGCCGGGAGCATGCCGGCTGTGCTGAGGTCAGGCGGGGATTTTGGGCCGCCCGGCCGGGTGATGTGAGCCCGGGGGAGCGCGAGGGGCTGCTTGACCGCACCCTGATAACCCTTTTTGAGTCAAAGCTGAAATACGCCAGGGAGCGGGGATTCATAATAAATACCGACACCGAGAAGGCAATTGAGGACCTGAAAAATAAACATATTGAGCCCTGACGCAAGCAGGCGGCGGGGCGGATGCGTGCGGGAGAATAACCTTCCTTGATTTCCACGCCGCTTCGGGTTACATAAATGCGGCAGGACCGCGTTTAGGAAAGGTGATTTTGCCGTGAACCCGAAACGCCCCGGGGGTCATCTCCCGCTGTCCTTTGTAGCCCTGCTCATCTCGCTTCTCTTTATCGTCATTTATGCCGTGGTTTTCATGTATGCCAGGCCCGAGCAAAGCGGTGGGCATTTTGGTTTTGTGCCTGAGAGCAACGGCCGGGATACCGGCGGCGGGGTTGTACTGGGCACCTCCGACGCCACAGAGCCGGGCACCGCCGGACAGGGGAGCACATATATTTATCTTGCCGCGGGCAAAGACGAGGTGTCGGGGCTTGCCGACGTTATAATGCTTGTTTTCTTTGATACCGAAAAACTTAAGGTAAACATTGTTCAGATTCCGCGGGACACCTACTTTAACTGCACCGAGCGCAGCTACAAGAAAATCAACGGGGCTATAAGCGCCCTGGGCGGAATTGACAGGTTTGCCGAGGCGCTTGAGGCGGCGCTTGGAATTGAAATAGACCACACGGTTGAATTTACACTGTCGGCCCTGGGCCAGCTGGTCGACCTTGTAGGCGGGGTGAGGGTCAATATTCCGCATGAAATGGAATACAGCGACCCGTCCCAGAATCTTTATATCCGCCTTGACGCGGGCGAGCACCTGCTAGACGGCGAGAGGGCCCGGCAGTTTGTGCGCTTTCGGTCGGGTTATGTCAGAGGGGATATAGACCGGATTGACGCGCAGAAGATTTTCATGGCGGCCTTCCTTGAGAAGATGACGACCGGGGTGAGCATTTTACAAGTTCCCTCGATTATCAGCCTTATGCTCGACGACATAAAGACCGACATGACCTTCTCGGAATGCCTGTCCTTTGCCCAGAAGGCACTGTCAATGCGCACCTCCGACGTGGTTATGCTGACAATGCCGGGCAAGGAGATAAAGACCGAGGCCGGGACGTGGTACTATATCCTGAACCGCGAAGCGGCGCTCAGAGCGGTAAATTTATATCTCAATCCGGCCGGGGCGCCGGTGCCCTCCGAGCGGTTTGATGCCGGGCGACGCTTTACGAATAAAAATTACCCGAGTTTTGAGGCAATCTACAGCGATACCGAATACAGTATTGAGGAATACCGGGCCGACGACGTGAACGAAAATGGCATATCAATACCGATGACCAACCGTTAGAGGGCGGACCGTTATAAAATAAAGAAAGGATGGCCTATTGATGAATGAAGCAATAAGCCGCGGATACAACGATAACGAGCAGTATGCGAAGCTTCCTTCGCTGAGTGGCACAAGTCCGCAGGAGCTGGCAGAGGCACTGCGCGATATTTTAGACCAAAAAAAGGGCAGGGACATCAGAGTCCTGTTTGTGGCAGACAAAACACCGATAGCCGATTATTTCGTGCTCTGCACCGGCACATCAACCACACAGATAAAAGGGCTTACCGATGAATTAGAGTACCGCACCGGCCTTCGCGGCCTGCCCCCGCTGGTAATCGAGGGGCGCGGGAACGGGTCGTGGGTGCTGCTCGACTTTGGCTCGGTTATTGTCCATATATTCAGCCAACAGGCGCGTGAATTCTACAATCTCGACAAGCTTTACGGCCCCGCCGAAGCTGAAAATATCACCGAAACAGACACCAAAGCAGAGGAGACCAAATGAAATACAACCACAGGATAATTGAGCCGAAATGGCAAAAGCGCTGGGAGGAGCAGCAGATCTTTCGGGCCGAGGACAACTCGGACAAACCGAAGTTCTATGCCCTGGTAGAATTCCCGTACCCCAGCGGCGCCGGTATGCATGTCGGGCATATCAAGGCCTACTCGGGCCTTGAGGTCATCTCACGCCGGCGCAGGATGCAGGGATACAACGTGCTTTTCCCGATAGGCTTTGACTCCTTCGGGCTGCCCACCGAAAACTATGCCATCAGGACCGGAGTGCACCCGCGGGTTGCAACCGACGAAAATATAAAAAAATTCACCGCACAACTCAGACGTGTGGGCTTTTCGTTTGACTGGTCGAGGACTGTAGACACCACCGACGAGAAATACTACAAGTGGACCCAGTGGATTTTCCTGAGGATGTTCGAGCATGGGCTGGTGTTCAGGGATAAGGCGCTGGTAAACTACTGCCCGAGCTGCTGTGTGGTGCTCTCAAACGAGGACTCACAGGGCGGCAAGTGCGACATCTGCCACAGCGACGTTGTGCAGAAATCAAAGGACGTGTGGTACCTGAGGATTACCAAGTACGCCGACAGGCTGCTCGGGGGGCTCGAGAGGGTCGACTACCCCCCAAACATCAAGCAGCAGCAGATAAACTGGATAGGGAAGTCTACCGGCGCCTTCGCCGACTTCAGGCTGGTCGGCACAGACGACAGCCTGCGGATTTACACCACCCGTCCCGACACCATGTTCGGGGCCACCTTCATGGTAATAGCCCCCGAGCATCCGATAATCGAGAAGTACAAGGACAGAATCAAAAACCTCGACGAGATATACGCTTACCGCGAGGAGTGTGCAAAAAAAACCGAGTTTGAGCGGACCCAGCTGGCAAAAGAAAAGACCGGGGTAAAAATCGAGGGTCTCAAGGCGCAGAACCCGCTCTCGGGTAGGACTATTCCGGTTTACATAGCCGATTACGTCATGATGGGCTACGGAACCGGAGCAATAATGGCGGTACCTGCCCACGACGAGAGGGATTATGAGTTTGCCAGGAAATTCGGCATTGAAATAATCGAGGTCATAAAGGGCGGCGACATCTCGAAGGCGCCCTACATCGGCGAGGGCGAGATGATAAACTCGGGCTTCCTCAACGGGATAAAGACCGTAAAGGAAGCGGTGGCCGCGGCAATCAGCAAACTCGAGGAGCTGGGCGTCGGCTGCGGCGGGGTTCAGTACAAGATGAAGGACTGGGCCTTCAACCGCCAGAGATACTGGGGCGAGCCGATACCGATAATCCACTGCAATAAATGCGGAATGGTCCCTGTGCCCTATGACGAGTTGCCGCTGGTGCTCCCGCCTGTTGACAATTTCGAGCCGGGCGAGGGCGGCGAGAGCCCGCTGGCCAAAATCGAGGAGTTTGTAAACTGCAAGTGCCCGAGATGCGGCTCCGGCGCAAAGCGCGAGACCGACACCATGCCCCAGTGGGCCGGCTCATCCTGGTATTTTTTGCGCTATCTCGACCCGGACAACGACCGGGCCTTTGCCGACCCCGACAAGCTCAGATACTGGCTGCCGGTCGACTGGTACAACGGCGGCATGGAGCATGTCACCCGGCACTTGATATATTCGCGCTTCTGGCATAAGTTCCTCTATGACATCGGCGAGGTGCCCTGCGACGAGCCCTATGACAAGAGGACCGCACAAGGGCTGATTCTCGGACCCGACGGCGAGAAAATGAGCAAATCCAAGGGCAACGTGGTCGACACGAATGACGTTGTGGAGGAATTCGGCGCCGATGTGCTGCGACTTTATATCCTCTTCATGGGCGATTACGAAAAGGCCGCGCCCTGGTCCGAGAGCAGCGTGCGGGGCTGTAAGCGCTTCCTTGACAAGGTGGCGGCGTTGCCCGGGATAGCCAAGGGGCAGGGGGTAACGCCCGCACTTGACCCGAAATTCCACAAGACCATAAAAAAGGTCTCGCTCGACATCGAGGAGATGAAGTTCAACACAGCGATAGCCGCGCTGATGACCCTGCTCAACGACATCAACGAGCATGGCGCGCTGACAATCGACGAGCTGAAAATTTTCATAAAACTGCTCTGTCCCTTTGCACCCCACCTGACCGAGGAAATCTGGGAGGAGCTGGGAGGAGAGGGCTTCCTGTCGCTGGCCGCCTGGCCCGAATACGATGAGGCCAAGACAGTCGACGAGCAGGTCGAGGTTGCGGTGCAGATAAACGGGCGGCTGCGCGGCACCGTGATGTTGCCGCTCGACTGCCCGCGCGACGAGGCGCTGGCCATAGCCCGGGCCGACGAGAAAATTGCCCCGATGCTCGCGGGGGTCAATATTGTCAAGGAAATCTTGGTTCCCAATAGAATAATCAATTTTGTGGTAAAATAAAAGCCCGGCGCAAGTTCCGACGACGATTTTTCCCGGCGCCGGAAATTTGCTATTGACAGACGGGGATTTTTAAACTATAATAAATGGCACAAGAAGGACTACAACTCTGTACCGGAGAGGGGGGATAAAGAATGGCAGAGGTCAAACTCAAGGACGGCGAGACGCTGGACAGCGCCCTGCGCCGTTTCAAGAGGCTGTGCGCCCGCTCCGGCGTCCTTGCCGAGCTCCGCAGGAGAGAGCATTACGAGAAGCCAAGCGTAAAACGCAAGAAAAAGTCCGAAGCGGCAAGAAAGCGCAAGCGCAAATAAAAATATCCGGCCTGAGAGATCAGGCCGGCTGTTTTATGGAACGCTCGCGGGGCTCCGCCCCGCACCCCGCAAAGACGCTGCGGGGGCTCTGCCCCCACCCCCGCTAAGGGGCTTTTTTCAAAAAAGACCCTTCATAATCCGCCGCGCTGTCCGCGCGGCGGCAGGAGGTGTGGGCTTCTCAGGGCGGAAACCATAGGTTTCCCCTCTGAGCATTTCTTTGGTTCGTTTCTTTGTGCGCACATAAATTTACTATCAATTTATCGGATTGACACATCCCGCGGGGTGTGGTAAAATCTGATTATCAAAAATGATAAAAAGGGAAGGATTATTAATATGAGCTGTATTTTTTGCAGAATTGCCGCCGGGGAAATTCCGTCCCAAAAGGTATATGAAGACGAGAGAGTCTTCGCCTTCAGAGACATAAACCCGGTAGCGCCGGTGCATATACTGATTGTTCCCAAAACCCATATCCCGGGCGCCGACGCGGTCAGTTCTGAAAACTCCTCGCTTGTCGCGCGGATATTTGAGGTTATCCCGAAAATTGCCGCGACCGAGGGGCTGAGCCGGGGATACCGCGTTGTTACAAATGTCGGCGAGGACGGCGGCCAGACCGTGATGCACCTGCATTTCCATCTTATCGGCGGGCGCAAGCTGGATATAATGGCATAAGCCAACCGGCCGGGCTTTGCCCGGCCGGTTGGCTTATAGGTTTACTTGAAAAATTCGTTGTAAATTGCTCTGAGCGCGTTTTCAAAATCTCGCTCGTCAACTCCGATGATAATATTGAGCTCACATGAGCCCTGGTCAATCATCCGGATGTTTATTCCTGCGGCGTATATGGCCGAGAAAATCCGGGCTGCGACGCCCTTAGATTTTATCATGCCCCGGCCGACCACGGCAATGAGTGCCAGCCCGTCTTCAATAGATATGCTGTCGGGGCGCGTGACCCGGCTTATCTGCGTGAGCAGCCGTTCGCGCCGGCCTTCGATGTCGGCGGTGGCAAGAACCACGCTCATCGTGTCTATACCCGAGGGCAGATGCTCAAATGACAGCTCGTTGTCCTCAAGCACTTCAAGAACCCGGCGGCCGAATCCTATCTCGGAATTCATCATGTCCTTGATTATTGTGATGACCGAGAAGCCGCGTTTGCCGGCAATGCCGGTAACGATTCTTTTTTTGTCATAATCGGGGGCGCTGGCGACAATCATCGTCCCCTTTTCTTCGGGCGCATTTGTATTTTTTATGTTTATCGGAATTCCGGCGTGGCGCACCGGGAATATTGCGTCCTCATGTAGCACGGTGGCGCCCATGTATGCAAGCTCGCGCAGTTCGCGGTATGTAATGGTGTCTATAATGCAGGGATTGTCGACAATCCGGGGGTCGGCCGTCATAAAACCCGGGACGTCGGTCCAGTTCTCATACAGGTCGGCGTCGGCCGAGCGCGCGATTATTGCTCCGGTTATGTCCGAGCCGCCGCGCGGGAAGGTTTTTATGGTCCCGTTGGGCATGGAGCCGTAGAAGCCGGGAACTACGGCGTTTTTGTAGTTTGAAAGTTCGTTTCTCAGTGCGGCGTCGGTGCGCTCCTCGTCAAAGCTGCCATTTTCCTTGAAAAATATCACATTCTCGGCGTCAATAAACGAAAAGCCTAAGTATTTGGCGAGAATCAGGCCGCACAAATATTCGCCGCGGCTGGCCGCGAAGTCCCGGCCCGAGCGATGAAGCATTGCGTTTTTGATATACTCGTACTCGCCGCTAAGGTCGAAATCAAGCCCCAAATCAGAAATAATCTGGTTAAACCGGCTTACAATTTCTCCGTATGTGACGTCAATCGACCTGCCGCTGCGGATCTGGTCATAGCAGCGGTAGAACAGGTCGGTTATCTTGGTGTCTTCAGGGAAGCGTTTCCCGGGGGCTGACGGCACGACAAACCGACGCGAAAGGTCGGATTTTATTATCGAGGCTACTTGTCTGAAGTGCGCCGCGTCGGCCAGCGAGGTGCCTCCGAATTTTACAACTTTGAGCGGCATAATAACTCCTTTTTGCTGGGCAATAGAATATAAAACAATAAAATTATATTTGCTTTGCCGGCTTCTGTCAAGGGCTTGTGGCTAAAAAAGTTATGTAAGTATGTCGGGCATCTCAAAAGCAGTGTCCTGCCCGTGGTTTTCAGTGTAGCCGTAATGGTCGGGGGCCGACTCCCCCGTGTTGATGCCGTGGCCCAGCTCGCCGTCATCGTCCTCCCCGAGATAGCGCTTGGCCTGTGTGGTAAACAGCTCATAGTACCTCCCGCGCAGGGCCATAAGCTCCCGGTGGTCGCCTTCCTCTATTACCTCTCCGTTCTCAAGCACCACGATTTTCGACGCCACCGTCGCGCTCGATAGCCGGTGCGAGACGAATATTGTGGTTTTATTGCGGCGCAGCCGATCAAACTGGCAAAATATCTCCTGCTCGGCCATCGGGTCGAGCGAGGCTGTGGGCTCATCGAGTATCAGGATATCCGAGTCGCTGTAAAAAGCCCGGGCAATGGCCAGCTTTTGCCACTGCCCCCCCGACAGCTCGATGCCGTCGGGCTCAAAAATCCGCATGAGCGGGGTTTCATATCCCCGCGGAAGCTTTGCAATATACTCGTCGGCGCCCGACTGCTGAGCCGCCCGGCGGACTGAGGCCGGGTCAAACTCCTTGTCGATCTCGCCGAAATGTATGTTTTCCTCAACCGTCACGGCATACTTGCCGAAATCCTGAAAGATTATGCCGAAAATCGAGTAGAGTTCCTTTGTGTCGTACTCGCGTATATCGCGCCCGTCAAGCAGAATAACCCCCTCGGTCGGGTCATACAGCCGCATGAGCAGCTTAATGAGCGTGGTCTTGCCCGCGCCATTAAGGCCGACCAGAACGACGGTCTCCCCCGGGCCGATGGTAAGATTTATTTTTTTCAGCACATACCTTGAGGTGCCGGGATAGGCAAAACTGACGTTTCTGAACTCTATTGTGTGGGAATTGTTGCGCACGACCTTCTCGGGCACTTTTTTTATCGGGACAACGGTCTGCTTTTCCTTCATAAAGGTAATTAAGTTGTCGATGAAAAGAGTGCCCTCATAAATTGTCGCCGATATGGCGATTAGGCTGCTTACATTTGCGGTTATCGAGGTAAGGGCTCCGGTATAGAGCGTGTAGTCGCCGATTTTAAAGACCCCGCGGAAGACTCCGTAGGCAATCATTGCATAGCAGAAGCAGTTGATTATAGCCGACAGCACGGCTATTGAAACCTGCCATATGCTCTCCTGCAGAATAAGCCGGCGCAGCCCCGAATAATACCTGCCGAACACTTCCTGGAACTTTCCGATGAAGGTATCGCCCAGACCGAACATGCGGATTTCCTTGACCATATCCTTGTTTACAAGGAGGTTGGCATAATAGCTCATCTGGCGGCGGTCCTTAGAGCGGTGGCGTATGTACTGGAAATTCTTTCTCCGGTATATAAAGCTGATTATCGCCGAGGGCACCGAAAAGACGGCTATCAGCAACGCGGTCCACCACAAGTCGGGCGCGGCCGCCAGAATTATGATATAGCTCGTAAGGCTGATTAAGGTGCTTATCACCGTGAAGGCCGAGTTCAGAATGGCTATCGGGCGGTTGCCGGCCTCGCGGTTGGCGTTCTCAAGCTTCTCGTAAAACTCAGGTATGTCGAAGGAGGCGAGGTCGAGCGTCTTTGCCTTCAGCATAATGTCGACCTTGACGCGGCGCACCACCTTCTCGCCGGCAATCCGTGTTACCGCGTGAGACACCTGGGTGATAAGCCGGTTTAAAATTCTGTATATGAAAAAGAAGATTAAAAGATAAAACACCGCGGAACCGAGAAATGCCGAAAAACTCACGACCCGTCCCGACTGACCGGCGGCAGCGGCCTCAAAATCGGCCTGGAGCTGATTGAGGATGTTTTTTGTAATAAGCGAGCCTACAACCGGCAATATACCGTTAAAAAGGGCGATGACGGTCATCAGAAAGAGAATCCACGGCCCGGTCTTCCAGACGATGCCGAATATGAAAAACAGGCGGTAGAGAAACCCGCCTATCAATTCCCGGAGATAGCGCGGAACATCTCCGGGAGATTTTGGAGGTTCAACCCTGTCGTGCTTATAATGCCCGCGGCCGAAGCCCGTGGGATAATAACCACCTGTCATAAGAATAGACCTTTCTGTGTTTTGTCATAATACGCCTTATATTATAACACCAAATGGTTGCGCGTGCAACCATAAAAACAGATAAAGGGGAAAACATATTGCTTTTTTGTCTCGGATATTGTAAAATAGCTTAGAATCTATGTGAAGGGACTATTTTTCTGTGGGATGCTGTTTTGTGCCGGCAGACATTCTCTTGCCGGATTTTAGCCGTGTCGACGGCGGGAAGTGGGCGACAATCGCCTGCGACCAGTTTACCAGCCGCCCCGAGTACTGGGAGAGGGTGGACGAACTTGTGGGAGGTTCTCCCTCGACGCTCAGGCTCATTCTGCCCGAGTACCGCCTTTCTGACGAGGAGGAGGCGCTGCCCGGGATATTAGGCTGCATGGAGGATTATCTGGGAGGTCTGTTCAAAGAATATAAAAACACAATGATATATGTCGAGCGCCGACTGCCGTCCGGCCGCGTGCGGCGCGGCATTGTCGGTGCGGTCGACCTTGAGTGCTATGACTGGCGCCCGGGTGCCCTGACACTAGTCCGCGCAACCGAGGGTACGGTCCCCGAACGCATACCGCCCCGTGTGAGGATTCGCAGGCGCGCCCCGCTTGAGCTGCCCCATATAATGCTACTGGCAGACGACCCCGAGCGGCGTATTGTTGAACACTTCGGGGCTCATAAAGAAAGTCTTAAACCGGCATATGATTTTGACCTGATGCTGTGGGGCGGGCATATTTCAGCATGGTTTATTGACCGGGGGGGGATAGAGCATGTGAGCCGCGAGCTCAGCCGGCTGTCCGACCCCGGAGTTGCTGCTGAAAAATACGGGGTGTGGCAGGATATGCCGCTGGCAATAGCTGTGGGGGACGGAAATCACTCGCTGGCAACCGCAAAGGCGGTATACGAGCAGGTCAAGGCAGAGCTCGGTGAGGCGGCGCTCAGCCATCCGGCGCGCTATGCGCTGGCCGAGCTTGTCAACATACATGACGAGGCGTTGACCTTTGAGCCGATATTCAGAGTTGTTTTCAACACCGACCCGGCCGCGCTACTCTCGGAGTTCAAAAAATACTGCGCCGGGCTTGGCGGCGGCGCGCCCGAGCAGGTCTTCAGGGTTTTCGCCGGCGGGGGCGAGGAAGTTGTCAGGGTCGGGAGGCCCGAGCACCGGCTTGCCGTCGGCACGCTGCAAAAATTCCTCGACGAGTACCGGAAGGCGCACAAAGAGATCGGGGTCGATTACATACACGGCGAGGCCGAGCTGCTCTCGCTCACCCGAAGGCCGCGGACGGTGGGATTCCTTTATGCGGGAATGACTAAGGATGAGCTCTTCAGGACCGTGATATTCGACGGCTCGCTGCCCCGGAAAGCCTTCTCAATGGGGCACGCCGAGGAAAAGAGATACTATATCGAGGCGAGAAAAATCAGATAAGCGGACGGGCGAAAATTTTTGCAAAAATAGTTGCAAAACCGTGTGATGTGTGGTATAATCCTTTAGTGTTGCTCACATTAGCCAAACCGGCACCAAGGGCAAAAACTTTCACCCCTGCCGGGGAGGCTGCCGGCAAAACGGCACTGCCGGCATAAACTTTGATTAAATTTAGTAAAGGAACGGACATAACAAATGAAAGCAGGCATTCACCCCAAGTACGAGGAAACCACAATCAGATGTGCTTGCGGCGAAACCGTCAGGACCAGGTCTACAAAGGGCAAGGAGATAAGGGTCGACATATGCTCCAAGTGCCATCCCTTCTTCACGGGTAAGCAGAAGTTTGTGGACAGCGGCGGCCGTGTCGACAGATTCAAGAGAAGACTCGAGTCGGGCGGCAGAAATTAATTCGGCAGCACACCGGCCCCCGGAGGTTTTTGCCGGGGATTCGGTTTGCCGGACGGTTACAAATCATAAAGCAGGCAGGGAATGTCGGCCGGGTGGCGCATTGCTTGCCGCTTTTGTTGAGTGGGTTTTGCTGCTTCTGCTGCCCGGCAGCATAGCAGGAGGTTTATGGAAAAGATTGAAGTGACGCGGGCGGCTCTGGCCGGCCTGGCTAAGAGCTCAAGAGAGCTGCCCGGGGCTGAGCGCTCGCTTGACGAGCTTGAGCGCCTGCTCGAGACGGCGGGCGGCATGTCAGCCGCCCGGGTAATACAGACCCGTGAGGGGCCCGAGCCGCCGACATATTTCGGTGCCGGGAAGATTGCCGAGCTTGCGGAGCTGTGCAGATTAAACGACATAAAGCTTGTAGTGTTTGACGACGAGCTCTCGCCCTCGCAACTGCGGAACATTGAGGACAGGCTCGGCGGGGGAGTTGAGGTCATCGACCGCACAATGCTCATACTCGACATTTTCGCACAGCACGCAAGGAGCAACGAGGGCAAGCTGCAGGTCGAGCTGGCGCAGCTCAAATACACGGTCCCCCGGCTTATTGGCAAAGGCCGGGAGATGTCAAGGCTGGGCGGAGGCATAGGCACCCGAGGTCCCGGCGAGAGCAAGCTTGAGAGCGACAGGCGACACCTGAAAAGAAGAATTGCCGCGCTTGAGGCCGAGCTCCAGCGGCTTGAAAAAACCCGCTCGACCATGCGCGACGGACGCGACAGGAGCGGCATGGTGAAGGCGGCTATTGTGGGGTATACCAATGCCGGAAAATCCACGCTGCTCAACCGCCTGACCGACGCCGGGGTGTTGGTCGAGGACAAGCTCTTTGCCACGCTTGACCCGACCACAAGAAGATTCAACCTGCCGGGCGGCGGGAGTATTCTCCTGACCGACACGGTTGGCTTTATCCGCAAGCTTCCGCACCATCTGGTAAAGGCCTTCAGGTCCACGCTTGAGGAGACCGTGTTGGCCGACATTCTGATAATAGTTGTCGACGCCTCAGACCCTGAGGTCTGCGCGCAGCTTGAGGTCACCGAAAACCTGCTCTGCGAGCTTGGAGCTTCGGGCAAGCCGGTGCTTTATGTCTTCAATAAGTGCGACCTCGGAGTGGCGGGAATTCTGCCCGACCCAAAGAAGGCCGGAAACAGCGTGTATATATCGGCCCTGAGCGGGCAGGGGCTCGAACAGTTTGCCGAAAAGCTTGAGCTGCTGGTGCTCTCGGGGAGGCGGCGTTTTGAGTATCTGATTCCTCACGAGAGGGCGTCGGCGCTGAATATACTCTATAGCAGGGCAACGGTCGAGAGCGTTGAGTATACCGAGAGGGGAATTGTGGTCTCTGCCACGGTGGCCCCCCAAACCCGGGGGATGCTGAGCGAGTTTGAACGCTGAACCAAAACCATCACAAAGGAGTGCGCGATGTCGGGCGAGCAGAAGCATGAGAGCCGGCCTCTTGTTTACTTAACCGTGAAAAATGAGGCGACAGCTGAGTATGAGGTGAAAAGGTCGCGCTTTATCGGGTATGTAAAGCCGGTTTTGACGGTTGATGAGGCCGAGGAGTTCATCCGGGAAATCCGGGCAAAGCATTATGCCGCCCGGCACAATGTCTACGCCTATCTACTCTCGGGCGGCGCCGCAAAATATTCGGACGACGGGGAGCCGCAGGGCAGCGCCGGGCTGCCGGTGCTCGAATGCATAAAAAAAGCCGGCCTTTCCGACGTCTGTGTTGTTGTGACGCGCTATTTCGGCGGTATACTGCTCGGGACCGGCGGCCTTGTCCGCGCCTATACCCAAACCGCCGCGGCCGCGCTTGAGGCGGCCGGCGTCGCGGTCTTTCAGGCCTATTCCGAGCTTTATTTTGAGTGCAGCTATTCGGATTATCAAAGGGTATTGTACGAGCTTGCCGGCTTTGGCGCGATAATCGACGGCGCCGAGTACGCGGAGAGTGTAAAAATCCGCTTTGCCGTGAAAAAGGCAGATACAGACCGGGTCTGCGAGACGCTTTTGGCGGTCTCCGCCGGCAGGGGCCGCCCCGAGATAACCGGGGAGCGCTACGACAGCCGCTGACCCCGCGGCTATATAAGACCTAGCATTTCGCTCCGGAGTTTTTTCAGTATCTTTTTTTCAAGCCGTGATATATAGGACTGCGATATGCCCAGAAGGTCGGCAACCTCCTTCTGGGTCATTTCTCGTCTTTGGTTGAGCCCGTATCTCAGCTCGACGATAAGTCGCTCGCGGTCGCCCAGGCGCGAGACCGCGCGAAGTATGGCCTCGCGCTCCTCACGCTGCTCAAGGTTGTAGGACACGCCGTCCTCCTCGCTGCCGAGAATGTCCGAGAGCAGGAGCTCGTTGCCGTCCCAGTCGATGTTCAGGGGCTCGTCGATTGAGATTTCTCCCTTGAGGTTTCCGTTTTTGCGGATGTACATCAGAATTTCGTTTTCAATGCAGCGCGAGGCGTAGGTGGCGAGCTTTATGTTTTTGTCGACGCGGAAAGTGTTGATTGCCTTAATCAGGCCGACGGTGCCGATTGATATAAGGTCCTCAAGGCCGGTTCCGGTATTTTCAAATTTCTTGGCTATGTAGACCACAAGCCGCAGGTTGTGCTCGATGAGGATCAGCTTAGCGCTCTCGTCGGTCTCAAGCCGGCCGATTATCTCGGCCTCGGCCTCGCGCGAGAGCGGCGCGGGCAGGGTTTCGGGGCCATTGATATAAAATATCCCCCGCGAGTGCCGCCGCATTTTGGCCTTTATATTGTCTATAAACAAAATTATTCTTTTAAAAAGCTTCATTTTTCCACCACCTATATCCTATATATTGAGTTCTCCGGGTATTATTGCATTGCAGCCCTCGGGCATAGAAGTGAGCGGCATCGGGGCAAACAGCGCCGAGACATCGGACTCGCCGCGCTCACCCGACAGAATTATTTTATCCGGGACAACACCGAGCAAAAGCCTGCTCCCCGAAACCGTAACGCTTGGAATAATCCGCACCCTGTTTGAGTATTTTGTCGGGATATTTACCAGATAATCGACTCTCCCGGCCATTGCCGCCCGCCTGAGCGGGTCGGGCAGTATAGGCAGGGTGGACTTTATGTCGGTGATTATTACCGGCTTGCCGCTTGCGGGGTCGCGTAGGACGTTGCCGGTGTCGGTCATCCCATGAAGCGTGACGATTTTTTTGTCGAACTCTATTTTGACAGTGAGCATCCTGCGCGCCGACATGCGCCTGAGAATATTGCCGCTGCCCAGCGCAGTCAGCCCCGAGATAATTGCCAGCAGCAGAAAAAGCCAGGAGGAAATGCTGTCTCCGCCCTGCTTGAGCGGGAGGTTCAGCCGGTTGAGCAGATTGAAGAGTGCAGTCATTATACCGCCCAGCGTCATTGAAATAAGCAGGTAAACAAAAACTTCCTTTATGAATTGCGATATGGCCTTGTCAGGCGAGTGGAAGGCTATCGCGCAGATAAGCGCGCAGACCGCGATGTCACAGAGCAAGAGCTCATATTTCCCGAAAGGTAGAAAGAGCGACACCACCGAATATATCCCGCCGACAATGGCCGCCGAGGTAATCAGCGCCAGCCTCATGCGCCGCCGCAGAAAACGCGAGGTAAGATAAAGGCAGAGAAAATCCATGCTGAAGTTTATCAGAAACAAGAGGTCGGCGTATACTTCTCCGCGCATTGCAAATCCAGCCTTATGTGAGATAAATCCTGCAAAACTACCGTAATAATTATACATACCGGCACACTTTTTTTATGTCGCACCTCGGGTGTAGCAGAGGAATTATTCCTGGCGGGCCGGGTCGGGTTTGGCGGTTTTGCCTCGCTGCCCGGAGGAAAACACGGAAAAACCGCAAAAAGCAGAAAAATGCGCGAATAAAAAAGTATAATAACGCCCTGCTGCGTATATTATGATGGAACTTGAGTGTGGGAGGTGTCATAATGGAGAGTGTTCGCGATAGGCTTCTTTTGCGGGAGCGGCAGACCCTGTCAAAATACGCATTTTTGACATCGGCCACGCGCGGCCGCGATTACCCCTGTGAGCCCTGTCAAAGCCGCACCGATTTTCAGCGCGACCGCGACCGGATAATTCATTCTCAGGCATTCAGGCGGCTGATGAATAAAACTCAGGTCTTTTTGGCTCCGGTGGGAGACCACTACCGCACCCGGCTGACCCACACGCTTGAGGTGAGCCAGATTGCGAGGATTATTGCCCGGGCGCTTTTTCTCAACGAGGATTTGGCCGAGGCCGGAGCGCTGGGACACGATTTGGGGCACACGCCCTTCGGACATGCCGGCGAAGCGGCGCTCCAGCAGTGCTACTCTCCCGACTTCACACATTACAAACAAAGCCTGCGGGTAGTTGAAAAGCTTGAGAATGACGGGCAGGGGCTCAATCTGACCTGGGAGGTGCGTGATGCGATATTCAACCATACCCGCGACGACATGGAGGCCACAACCCTTGAGGGCAACATAGTCAAATACGCCGACCGCATAGCCTATATAAACCACGATATAGACGATGCCTGCCGCGCCGGCATACTGACAATAGAGGACATACCGAAAGAGCTGAGAAAGACGCTTGGCGAGACCCATTCGAAAAGGATAAACGCCATGGTGACCGCGGTAATCGAGGCAAGCTTTGATAAGCCAAAAATCTCCATGACCCCCGAGATTGGCGAGGCTACCGAAAAGCTACGGCAATTTATGTTCGATAACGTGTATTTAAACCCGGTGGCAAAGAGCGAGGAGGGCAAGGCAATAGCGCTGCTCCTGCGGCTTTATGAATACTACACAAAACATCCCGGAAAGATGCCCGCGCAGTATGTCCGTGAGATAGATAATGAGGGAGTAGAGCGCTGCGTCGCCGACTTTATTTCGGGTATGACCGACCGGTATGCTATTGAAAAATTCAAGGAGTTGTTTGTCCCCGAGGTCTGGCGGGGGAAGCAATGAGCGAAGAGGCAAGAAGGAGCGGAGCTTTGAGGTGCTGATACCAAGAAATATAATCGAGGAAATAGCCCAGAGGAACGATATAACCGAGGTTGTCGGCGCATATGTGCGGTTGCAGAGGTCGGGCAGCAATCTTGTAGGGCTTTGTCCCTTTCACAGCGAGAAGACGCCGTCCTTTACCGTGTTCCCGGCCGACAATCACTTTTACTGCTTTGGCTGCGGCGCCGGCGGCGATGTGATTACCTTTATCATGAAGGCCGAGAACCTGGATTTTTCGGGTGCCGCCGAATATCTGGCCAACCGTGCAGGTATACGGATTCCGGCGAATACCGATGTCACCCCCGGCAACGCAATGCCGCGGAAAAGGGTGTATGAGATAAACCTTGAGGCCGCGAGGTTTTTCAGGGACCGGCTCCTTGACCCCAAGGCCGGTGTGGCTGCCATGAGATACCTCACCGAGGGGCGCGGACTGCCGACGGCTGTTATCCGGCGTTTCGGGCTGGGATATGCCCCCGATTCGTTTGATTTACTCGGGAATCACTTAAGAGGACTGGGGTACAGTAATGAGGAGCTGCAGAAATGCTATCTTGTCGGTATTTCGAAGCGCACCGGCAAGCCATATGACCTCTTTCGGAATCGGATTATCTTCCCGATTATCGACACCTCCGGCAATGTCATAGCCTTCGGCGGCCGGAGCCTTGACGACACCGGGCCGAAATATCTCAACTCCTCGGACACCCCGGGATTTAAGAAAAGCCGGAACCTTTATGCGCTTAATTTCGCCAGAAAACACTGCGCTGAGGCAATGATACTCTGCGAGGGGTATATGGATGTTATTGCGCTGCATGCCGCCGGTTTCGAAAATGCGGTGGCGACGCTCGGAACGGCAATCACCCCCGAGCAGGTACGCGTTATGGCGCGCTACACAAGACGGGTGATTATTTCCTACGACAGCGATGAGGCCGGGCAGAATGCCGCCGATAAAGCCATGCGGCTGCTCGGCGAGGTGGGGCTTGAGGTCAGGGTACTCAAACTCAGCGAGGCCAAGGACCCCGACGAATATATAAAAAAATACGGAAAAGACAAGTTTCGCATGGAGCTTGAAAGCAGCAGGAGCGGTTTTGAGCATAAATTCTTTAGTATTATTGCAAAATACGATACAGATACCGCCGAGGGCAAAATCAAAGCGGCCGGGGAGGTTTGCCGAATAATCGCAGAGGTCGGCCAGAGCGTCGAGCGCGATGTGTATATTTCATTTGCCGCCGAGCGGCTTGGAGTATCGGCCGGGAGCATGAAAAGCGACGTTGAAAGAATCCGGAGCCGGCGGGCGCGCGAGTTCAGGCAAAAAGAGGGGCGCGAGGCGGTGAGCGCGGCCAGGTTTTTCGGCGACCGGATAAACCCCGACGCCGCAAGAAATGTGGCCGCCGCAGGCGCCGAGGAGGTAATTTTAGGGTTGCTCCTCATGTTCGATGAGTACCGGGACGCCGTTGTAAGGAGCGAAGTTGACCTGAGCGAAAATGATTTTTTCACCTCTTTCGGAAAAAAGGTTTTTTCTGCGGTTATGGAGCTTCATAGCAGCGACGAAGGGTTTTCATATGCCGCGCTCGGACAGTATTTTACCGCCGACGAGGTCGGCAGAATACAGGGCCTGATACGCAAGCGCTCGGAGCTTGACAACAACAATATTGAAATTCTGTATGGTGCTGTGCAGACTCTAAAGGAGAAAAAGGCACTTACCGAGGCCGAACAGAGCGGGGACAAGTTTGCGGTTATCCGGCTCAAGCGGCAAAGGAACCGGCGCGAGCAAAATCAGTAAATTATTAAGACGAACATAAATAGAACGGTGACATTCGCTTAATAATACATAAAAAGGAAGGAACACAAAATGGGACTTAACTGCAAGGACAGAATGATAAACGACGGCGAGGGCAACGGGGAAAAGGAAGGGCTTTCAAAAGCCGACGAGACATGCGATAGAATTGACCGATATGAGGATGAATATGCGAACGACGACCCCCGGGAGACCGTCGAGGGCGAAGACGAATATGAAGATGACCTTGATTATGACTATGAGGATATAGAAGATGACGATATAGAAGATGACGATATAGAAGATGACGATATAGAAGATGACGAGCTCGAAAGCGGAGAGAACTTAGTCGACT
>DURE01000051.1 GCA_012837425.1 Clostridiales bacterium | reverse complement strand
GTACAGAGCAGCTCTCACCGCTCCGTACCTCCGCCTCGTTCTTGTCTCGCCTCTGGAAATCTCTCAATCTCCAAAGTGTGTTGTTCAATTTTCAAGGACCGCTTCCGCCGCCCTTTTTTGGCGGCCCGCATATTTTAACACAGCCCGCCGGGTTTGTCAACCCCTTTTTTGCTTTTTTAAAAGGCAATTCGGGGGCCCGGGGTCGTGTTTGCGCTGCTTTTTTCGGCAACCTTAACACATTAACATGTTTGCCCGGTCTTGTCAAGCCCTTTTTTGTGTTTTTTATTCCCTTTAAATTTAATGTTTTCCGAAATATACGGGCATGTATTGATTTAGCAGCACAATTAGGTTATAATTAGTATAAAAGAAGGCTGAATCCGGCTTTGTTGCGCAATATATCAAATTTTAAGAAGAAAACGGCTCCCCGGGCATGTTCCGGTCCAAAACCGACACAAAGTGAAAAAAGAGGGGTGACATGACACACGTGAAAAAAAGAGTACTTGTTGTAAGCTCAGCCAACATGGATTTTGTCATGAATATGCACACGCTTCCCTCGGCGGGGCAGACCATGATAGACCATAGCGGCTCATACAGCTTTGTGCCGGGCGGAAAGGGCGCAAACTCGGCGGTTACCGTACAGCGGCTGGGAGGTGACTGCGTGTTCTGCGCGCGGCTCGGCAACGACGCGAACGGCGCAATTCTGAAGAATATATATGAAAAGGAAGGAATTGACACCCGCTTTATTTCACACGACAAAAAGCGCCCCACCGGTCTTGCCGCAATCATGGTCGAGGATAACGGAATAAACCGGATCGTCGTCTATCCCGGCGCAAATCTCGCCCTCTCGCGCGACGACATAGACCACGCCATGACCTCCTATCCCGACGCGCTGCTCATGCAGCTTGAAGTTGACGAGGAGGCGGTTATCTACGCCGCCGAATGCGCTGCGCGCGACAATATCCCGATTTTCATCGACGCCGGACCGGCCAACAGATACTTCCCCTTAGACCGACTGCCGCCGATTGAGGTTTTCTCGCCTAACGAGACCGAGACCGAAATTTTCACCGGCATCTCGCCGAACTCCCCCGAGAACTGCCTGCGCGCGGCGATTGCCCTGTCAAAAATCGTCAAAGCCCATTACTATGTATTAAAGCTCGGCGGGCGCGGCGCCTATGTATATGACGGCCTGTATTACCACTGTGTCCCGCCCTATGATGTCAAGGTTGTCGACACGACCGCCGCCGGCGACGCATTCACCGCCGCCCTCACGCTCGAATACCTGCGCTCGGGAGATATCGAGCGCGCTACCAAATTCGGAAATATCGCCGGGGCTATCACGGTAAGTCGCGCCGGGGCATATACCTCTCTGCCGGATGCCGGGGAAGTTGAGGAGTTTATCCGAGCCAAGGGAATAAGACTTTGAATAAAGCTAATCTGATCTCACAATTTCGAAATTATCCGCAAATAGAGCAATACTTTTAGTTATTTCGGAGGTACAATTGGTACTCACAAAGGAATATTTCTCGGCCCCGGCAACGCTTCTTGCCCCGGGGCTGCTCGGTAAAATAATATGTGTCAGGTCCCCGCAAAATGACGTCATCCGCGCCCGGATAACCGAGACCGAATGCTACTATGGCGAGGGCGACACCGCCTGTCACGCCAGCCGGGGCAGGACCCTACGCACAGAGGTGCTCTACTCACAGGGCGGTGTGGCATATGTCTACCTCTGCTACGGGATGTACGACCTTTTCAATATAGTCACAGGTCCCGCCGGGCACCCCGAGGCCGTGCTGATTCGCGGGGTTGAGGGCGCCTCCGGACCCGGGCGCGCCACCCGCTATCTCGGTATCACCTGCGCCCACAACCGCCTGCCGCTCGACCCCGGGCACGGACTCTGGGTGGAAGATGACGGCGCCCGCCCCGAATATGAGGAGCTGACCCGCGTCGGCATTGGATATGCAAGCCCCGAGGACCAGGCAAGACTCTGGCGGTTTAAGGTAAAATAAATGCAGCCGGAAAACCAGTTTCCGGCTGTTCTTATATAATTTTCTCGTACACCGCAAGCGTCAGGCTTATTATTTGCCCATACTGTAACCACGAAGCCATTTGAATTCAATATGACAGTGGCATTCTGCCCGATATATTTTGTAGTTCCGCTATGTAATGCTAATTCCCTGTATGTTCTTCATTTTCCTTTTCCTAGCCGGGTGGAAAATTCGTCATACGGATTAAGTTCAATTATGTTTCCGCTCATTCTTTTGAAGGGTTTGCCGTAACAGATGACAGCGGCAGGCTCTATGACTTCAAGCATTTTGTTGTAGCCGGGCATAAAGCTGTCCTCGTAATCCTCCATGTAATAGGTCGAAACAGCGACGACGGCGCCTTTTCCCACACCGTCAAAGCAAAACTCATAACTCTGGGGGGGGTACTCCAGTTAAAACAAAAAACCGTTCTGAGGCGCACTCAGAACGGCAGCATATTTAAGGAAAGAACAAAAAGAAAAAGCACTCTTTGCATTCAAATTCCAAAATTTAGATGCAAAGAGTGCTTAATGGTGACCCCTACGGGAATCGAACCCATGTTTACGCCGTGAGAGGGCGTCGTCTTAACCTCTTGACCAAGGGGCCGTTTTACCGGCTCAAATATTATATCACATACGCCCGAAAAATACAATAGTTTTTTGATATTTTTTTCGGCTTTAATTCTGTTCTTTTCCCTCCCGCCCAACAAGCTTAAGGTACTTTTCATACGGGCAAAGCAGCCTCACCGCCGCAAGCAGCGCGTTGGCGGAGAGCCCGGGCGGAAGTCCGAGTTTTGCGGCCAGCTCATCGCGCCGCCTCGCACTCTCGGGCCCCCCCGAGAGCCCGTCGATATAAAAATCGGTCTTTGAAAGCGGGTTTTGCACCATCGTCTCGGCCACTCCGCGGTCGGCATAGGGCAAAAACAGCCTCTGCAGCGTCTCTGTATCCATCGCCTCAACTCCAAGTGTCCCCTCGGCGGAGGGCGCCGGCTTGCGGCGCTCCCGCCCCGGGATTTTGGGGATATAGAGCTGTATAAGCCTGTCCTTCGGCACAAGGCCCGAGATGTGCGAGCGGATGACGCCCCCCGCCCCGTCGCTGTCGGTCAATACAATTATACGGCTCCTTTGCGCCAGCGCGCGGACAAGCGCCGCCCGCTCGGTTTTTTTGAATATACCGAAGCCGTCGGTCGTGATTATCTGCGCCTCAATCACGGACTGCAGGCGCTGCCGGTCGTATTTCCCCTCGACTATCACGGGGTATGGTATTTTCAGCTTTTCCATATCAGTTATATGCAAATAAAGTACAGAAGCACAAGCGCGCCTAGTGCTATGCGGTAAACCCCGAAGGGTGTGAAGGTATGCCGCTTGACAAAATCCATGAGGAACTTTATCGCCACCATCGACACCAAAAAGGCGGTCACACAGGCCGCGAGCAGCACAACCCAGGCCTCGGCGGGAACCTCGACTCCGCTCTTGGCAACGTAATCAAAAAATCCGTACATTTTAATAAGGCTCGCCCCGGCCATGGCGGGTATGGCCATGAAAAATGAGAACTCGGCCGCGGTGCTTCGCGACATGCCCAGCAGCATCGCCCCGAGAATTGTCGAGCCCGAGCGCGAGGTGCCGGGGATGATTGCAAGCATCTGATATACGCCGATTATAAAGGCATTTTTGTATGTTATCGCGTCAAGGCTTGTGATTTCAGGCTCACGTCCACGACGCGCCCGCTCGATAAGGATAAAGAACACCCCGTATATAATCAGCGCCGCCGAGACCACCCAGGCGTTATACAGCCAGCCGTCTATATCGCGCCCGCTCAGCTTCTCAATTGCCTTATCAAGCACAAGCCCGGCTAAGGCGGCCGGTATGCTGGCGACAACCACCTTGAGCCACATCACCCAGGTTTCTTTTTTCTCGGGAGCGCTCTTTCGTGGCGAGAAGGGATTGAGCTTTGAGAAGAACAACACGGCGACCGCGAGTATCGCGCCGAGCTGTATCACCACCTCGAACATCTCCCAGAACTCGCCGGCAAAATCGGGCTCGAGATTTGCGCCGACGTTCAACCCGAGAAATTCGTTCAGGAGTATCAGGTGTCCGGTGGAGCTTATCGGCAGCCATTCGGTAATCCCCTCGACAATTCCGTAGAGTATCGCCTTCAGAATTTCAATCACCGCAAAGTCCCTCTCAAAGTAAAGTTTTCGGGGCGCACCGGCCGCTATCCCTGTCGGGACTTACGGCACTATCTGCCAGTTTGTGTAGCCGGCCCCGGCCAGCTCGCTTACCGCGTCTCTCAGCCGCTCGGGCAAAACAAGCCTCAGATTGTATTTTTTGACAAAACCCGAGGAACTCTCAAGCTCATGCATAAGGCTGTCCTGGTCCTTGACACCTGAGAGGTCAAGCGCCAGAAACTCGGCGACAGAGGCAAAATCGGCAAAAATCCGCTCGGCCTCAGGACTTCTTGCCGCCGTGTGGGGTATAGCTATTCCTATGGCTGATTTCTTTTCAAGCTCGCGAACCGACCCGATAAAGTGTGCCGCCTCGGCCGCGCCGGCCTTGTCGGTGTCAAATCCGAAGAGCAATATGTCCGAGAACCCGGCATAGGCCGCCTCGGCGACCAACGCAGCCTCATATGCGCGGTAGATGCTGACCAGCTCGCGCGTCGCCTTTGAAGTATAGTTGATGTAAAAACAGCCGCTTGTATGTATTCCGGCAATATCCAGCACCCCGACAACCTCAAAGAGATTGGCCTTGTTGTTGTTTGTCGACTGTTCATTCAATGCCTGCGCGGTTTTTGAGGAAAAATTCGGGATGGCGCGCCCGCCCTCGTAATAGTACAGTATCAGCGAAACCGCCGAGGTTCGGTTGAGATTGAGCTCGGCGGCGCGCTCGTCCCAGTCAATGGGCCTGCTGCTCGACAGAATGATATATTCGCCGTTTATTATCGGGACTGCATCCGGGTCAAAGCCCGACACAGGCAGGGTTGGCTCGTCATTGCCGCCTGCCGTGCCATCGTTTGAGTCTGCCGTCCCGACCGGTTCGGTGTCATTTCCCTTTTGGGACTGGTCGGCCTTTTTTTTCAGCGAATTTCCCCAGATCACGGTGAGCACAATGAGTATAAGCAGTGCCGAGAGCACAAGCAACACGGTTTTCCAGATTTTCGCACTTTTCTCGGCGCTCATGTGTGCGCCGACACGCAGCTTCCTGCGTAACCTGCGGTTCATTTCAGACCCCCTGCCGCACATCGCGGCAAAATAAAATAGACATAAGCGTTCCCCGCTGCCGGTTGTCAGTTGATGGCCGTAAGGTCGATGCTTTTGCCGTGTTCGTTGGGCTCAAATTCAAGCTCGGCCTGCCGTTCGTCGATAAAGGTGTTGAGCATGGCGTACTGATAGTTTTCGATCAGGCGGGCAAGGTTGGCCAGCACATACTGAGGGTCGAGCTCAAACCTCTGGATTACATAGAAGCCGTCAGGCGTCTCAACAACCTCGCTCACGTCTCCAACTTCAAGCGAAAATGCCGCGTCCTCGTAGGCCCCTATCATCTCGCCGCGCGTGAAATAATAGCCGTCGGTGGTGGTCAGCCCGAAGTCCTCGTTAACAGAACTGCCGATTATCGGCTTTATATCCTCCCCGGCCAGCAGCCGCTCGCGGACCTGCTCGGCCTTTCTGCGGTTATCGGCAATGTCATCCCCGGGGTCGTTCTGTATATAGACATGCAGGGTGCGCACAAAATTGCCGTCCATGATGTAATCGTAGAGTATGTCCTCATCGTGCTCGATAAGCCCGAGGTCGTAGACGTAAACATAATAAAGTTCGCTGTAGCAAAAATCCACGCCGAGAGTAAAGCGCAGGAAGTGGTCGGTCAGATAATACTCCTTCAGGCCCTCCTTATACGCTGCCCGCCCGCCCAGCTCATTGACCATCTCAGCGACGCGGTTTTTCACCGCCGTCTGGATTTCCTTGTCGTCAATGCTGATTGCAACCTCGGCGCAGAGCGAGAGCACGGCATAATTTGCGGTAATGTTGCGGTAAACCAGCTCCTCAAGCTCTGCGCGGTAATTTTGGGCGCTTTCCTCGCTGTTCCAGATGTGCTCGCCATACCGGGCTTTAAGCTGGTCTTTATAGTTCATGGTCACATAGCGAAGCTCTTCATATCGCACCTCAAATCTGTCGACCAGCCCAACCACAGCCAGCTCCTCGTCGGTGCCCTTAATCGGCCGCGCGGCCGAGCAGCCGAAAAGTCCGGTTAAAATAAATGACAGCCCAAAAAGGATTGCGCATATGCGCAGCCCGATATTTTTCATAAATACCCCCCATACCGCCCCGGCGGTCAGAATCCCGCCCGGTATAAAATTACTCGGCGACATAATATTTTAGCACAACTTTGTGAATTTTTTATGAATATATCCGACGCCGGCTCCGGGTAAAAATATTCTTTTTGGGTATTTCAAAATATTTCTTTTTATGATAAAATAAATTCAGTACTGAGTTCGTTCCGCGTTGAATATCAACCTATTTGGGTTGATTTTCGAAAATCAACCGATTTTGGTTGATTTGTAATCTACACTGAGGTGATGTTGTGAAAAATTATACCGCACTGAACAGCAACCATTTCGGGCTGCTATCACGAAAAGCAATAGTTTTCAGTTGCTAACGCACGAGACTGCATAAAAGCAATGATTACATAGGAGATTATAAATATGACAGTCGAGCTGAGGCCGGTCACAATTGACGAAAAGGAAATACTGAGAAACCTGCTTGAGAAATACGACTATGAGTTTTCCCGGTGGGACCGTCGCGATGTAAACAAGTTCGGCCTTTACGGGTACAGGTATCTCGACCACTACTGGACCGAGGACAAGCGGTGGGCTTATTTTATCATGGTCGATGATAAACTGGCCGGATTTGCCATGGTCATCAGCCTGCCCGAGGTAGCCGACAGGGAGACCGATTTTCAGATGGCCGAATTTTGCGTGCTGCCGAAATACCGGCGGCAGGGTGTGGGAAGGCAGGCTTTTTTCAGGTTGCTTGACCTGCACAGGGGCAGGTGGCAGCTAATGCGCCATCCAGCAAACACCTCGTCGGTTCATTTCTGGGACAAGGTAATTAGCGAATACACAAAGGAACAATATGAGCTTGTAAAGTCATATCCGGGCACCGAATATGCCGACGGCACCCCGGGCGATGTCTACTTTTTTGAGAGCTAACAATCAGGGTGCAAAGCATTTCAAATCACTCTGACAGCGGTTGCCCGCGTGGGGTGCAGACGATAATAACACAGGAAAGGACAGGATTTATGAATTCGGGCTATTCAATATCCCTCCACAGGCTAATTGAGGAATTTGGCTTTGAGGAGATATACGTCCCCGACCGGAACATTGCGATAACCAACCCCGAGGTCAACCGCCCGGGGCTGGCGCTTGCCGGCTTTTTCGAGCTTTTTGAGCCGAGCCGCATTCAGATTGTCGGCAGAGCCGAACACCGCTACCTGTCGGGGCTGACCGCAGCCGACCGTGCAAGGACTATCAGCAGTTTTATGAAGACAAAGGTGGCGGCAGTCATAATTACTACCGGACTTGAAATATTTGAGGATTTTATCACCAGCGCCAAAGAAAACGGCGTTCCGCTTCTGCGCTCGAAGGAAAAGACCAGCCCGCTCATGGCGGCGCTTATCGCCTCGCTCAACCTGCACCTGGCCCCCCGCATCACCCGGCACGGCGTTTTGGTTGAGGTTTACGGCGAGGGCCTGCTCCTGCTCGGCGACAGCGGGGTCGGAAAGAGCGAGACCGCTATTGAGTTGGTCAAGCGCGGCCACCGGCTCATAGCCGACGACGCGGTTGAGATTAAGCGCGCCTCGGCCAAGACACTGGTAGGCAGCGCGCCCGAGATAATCCGGCATTATGTCGAGCTGCGCGGGATCGGAATTGTCGACGTGCGCCGGCTTTTCGGCATGGGGGCGGTCAACAACGCCGAGAAAATCGACCTTGTCATTAACCTTGAGCACTGGGTCCAGGGCAAGCTGTATGACCGGCTCGGGCTGGATGAGCAGAAGATTAATATCCTCGGCATCGAGCTTCCCTGCATTACCATCCCGGTAAAGCCGGGGCGCAACCTTGCTATTATCCTTGAGATTGCGGCGATGAACAACCGCCTGAAAAAAATGGGCTACAACACCGCCGAGGAGTTCAGCAAAAAGCTGATGCGGCAGCTTGAGACACAGGATAAAGAGGAGTAATAATCGAATGCGCCAGTGAAGTGCCGAACCTGTCAGATACTGATGCCCCGGAATTTAGCATTTGTAAATATTTTATGGAGGTAAAAACATGTGGACTGAGTTAGCACCTTGGATAGCCATCTCTATTACTTTATACAGTCACCGGCAATGTAGAAAAGAGCGCGGGATTATGGATGCTCGTGTCTGGGATGTGGGGCAGTGTCCCCGCATGTCCCCGCTCCTTCGCATCCCTCGTGTCCACTAATGTCTAATTTCTAATATCTAATAACTATACGGCGCGGGATGTGAGGCCCTCGCTGCTTTATTTGCGATAAAGGTTTGAAAGTTTTTGGGGATTCTCAAGGCCCTTTTTTCAAAAAGGGCCTTGAGCGGGGCGTGGGACGGAGCCCCACAAATCCCCTAATATTGGTACACATCAATAATCTTCTCGGTCGCGCCGACCTCGGAGCAGATTGCGCTCATCGCGTCGCAGTACCTGCCGTACAGCCGGTCGGAGAGCTCCTCGTCCTCGTCGAGCACCAGCATAGCCGCAAGATACAGCGAGGCCGGCCCGAAAAAACGCGACGAGAGCGGAAAGTGCGAGGCAAGCTCAATCATCACCGCCCCGAATTCGGGCTGCTCGCCACAGCCCTTGGCCTTTCGGTACAGGCGGTCTATTCCGCCGGCCTCGCCGCAGAAGGCGGCCAGCAGATATGGCGCCCGTTCGGCATAATCGGCATTTTGCGCGGCACACCTCTCGCCAATCATAGCGAGCGCCGACTCGTATATTTCGGTGCAGGTTATTTGGTTTTCCACAACTTCAGTCCCCTCTCACGTAAGATTTGCGGCATTCGGTTCGGGCAACCCGGGGCGCGTGGGGCGTCCCGGGTTTTTGCCTGCAGTCAGGCTGCCGGTATGCCGAGATTGAGCAGCACCAGCTCGTCGGGGTATACCACCTTCGCGCCGTAGAGGTGCAGCCCCTTGACAGCGTCGGCAAATCTCTTCTCAGGGCGATAGGCGCTGATTTCAGAGATCTGCTCGGCAAAGGCAATAGCACGCTTTGTACGCGCCAGGCACTTGTAATAGGCCACCTGCCCGGCCGTCTGGGTAGCTATGTTATTTGAGACATAAATCTTGCAGCCGCCTATCGAGCCTATGCAGCCGCACTCAAGCTGCTCGCGGTTGTCGGTGGACAGGTCTATTTTGGCCTTGAGTATGAGCGCCGCTATCTGCGGAGAGACCTCGATGACGATGTCTGAGGAGTCGGACACGTCCTTGGTGTAAAGCGCCGTCCGCGCGTCGATTAGGTGGCCGATTATGTTTGAGGTCGTGGTGTCCTCCTCTGTGATGGTGGTGCCGGCGGCCGGATAGAGCGAATACACATACCTGTCGGCGGTGTTGGCGAGTGCTGCTGAGGCCACCTTCATCGCCTCGTTCATAAGCTTGGGGGTGCACTGGGCGCGGTCGATGTCGTCAATCTGGAAATTGAAGGCCTTGGCCTGGTCGATTACCAGGGTGCGAAGCGTGTCCGAGAGGGCCTGCGGAGCCGACATGTCGGTGTCCTTGGTGTAGTCAAAGACATTGACCGCGCCGACGCTGATGATATTGACCACCGAGCCCTTTTCCTTAATTTCGCCCTCGTAGTCGCGATTGCAGTGGCTTACTGCGATATACCGCCGGTCAAGCTGGGTATAGAGGTTTTCGCTCCATACTGTAGGAATGAAATTCGTAATAGCCATTTTTGTTTTCCTTTCCCTTTTTTAATCAGCTCCAGAGTTTCATGGAGTCGACAATTCTGTCAAAGTTCGCGCGCACCTCGGCGGCACTCATTGTGCGCACCTCGGCGGGCGAATAAAACTCGCTCCTGCCCCGGCCGTCTACCGGGCCGGCCGAGCTCTCGGTGTTCTTTGAGTTTACTTCGGCGGCCACGGCGGCCTGCCGCTCGCAGCGCACCTGATGGTAGGCATATGCGGCGGCAAGCGGGATGCCTTTTTTCACCTCTTCCCAGACCTCGTCGGGCACCGAGCTCAGCTTCTGGTCGGGAAAAAGCCCGGCAAACTCGGCCGCCTCGCGCGACAAGCGCAAAAGCGACTCCTGCTGTGCTGCAAGCTGCTCGCGCAGCCGCCCGACCTCGGCGCGCAGCCCGGCCAGCTCGTCCTGCCCGGGGGAGCCGGCAGCCGTAGGGTTTTCGGGGAGCGGGGTGATTTCGGGGTTGTGCTCACTTAAGGGGGGCCCGGCGCCAAGGCCGTCGGTCCCTGTGTCTGGGGGCGATACTTCCCCGCCGGGCTGCGCGCCGGTATCACCTGCTGTCGGGGTATCGGTTTCTGCCGATGCCTGTTGGCTCTCCGCGGACGGCGGGGGATTATCACCGGTGCCCGGGGCTCCACCGGGCACAACAGGCTCGTCGATCCCCAGACCGGCAGGAACACTTTGCATTTCCTCTGCCGGGGTATTCTCAACTACTGTCAGTGGCATAGCTAATCGAGCCTTACTCAAAGGCCCTCTCCTCCCTTCCTGTGTTTTTAGTTGCCTTCAGTTCCTCAAGCAAGAGGGCGCGGTCGGCAAGCAGGCCGGGGGGCAGCCGCTCGATATACTGCCCGGGCGTGATATGCCCGCCCTCAAGGAGCTTGTTGAGAAGGCTCATCATGCCGGCCGCGCCGTAGCGTCTGAATTCGCCGACGTCGACCCGCGCCCGCAGCAGCGCTCCTTTGAGCAGGCTGAAGCTTATTCGCTCGGCTCGCTCGGTTCCTTCTTCTATGTAGGGGAGCAGCCGCTCGTCGGGATAGTAGGCGCACATCATATCCACCCAAATGTTGGCCAAATCCTCTATGCACCGGCAGAGGCTGCGGCGCACCTGATCGAGCGGGATTCTGGCCGCCTCCTGAAGCGCAAGAATCGCGCTGGTATTTATGGCCTCTCCGTCTCCGAGCGCGGTTTCGGTCGCCCCCATGAGCTCCTTGGTCATGGCGACGGCCAGCTCGATAAGTTCGAGATACCCCTCCTGCAGCTTTCCGACACCTACGACAGAGACGGCGTCGGCCACGTTTGTGCCGCCGAGCACGGCTATGGCCTGCCCCACCTCGTTGCTCCATTCGGGAATCCTCGACTTGTCGTAGACCACCTTCGAGAAGGCGGTGTCGGTCATATGCTTCATAACCATTGCAAAAGCCCGGTTTATGAACTTCTGATTGGGTATCAGCCCGGTTATCGGAGAAGTTCCGTGGAAGCTGTTCTTGGTTGGGTACCAGTTCATGTAGGCCACCGGATAGAGCGTCATATTCGTCCTCTGCCGGCGTACTACCACACCTTCGGTGGATTTTTCGAAGACCACAAAGCCCTCTTCCCGCCAGAATTTTACTATGCATGTCGCCTTCCTTTCACTCTCGTCGTCGGCCAAAAGTTCGTGCTCGCCCAGGTCTCCCGATTGGTTTTTGGCCTTTGTGTCGGGAACTATTTTGGCAATCTCCTCCTGCGGCACGCCATACCTTCTCGCCTGCTCGCGCAGCGTCGCCACGCTCTCGCGTCCCGACAGGATGATATAATCCTGAGACTGTATGTCTGCGCGGTTGACGTCGGCCACAAACAGGTTTGTATTGTCGACAAGCCCGGTTACAATGTCGCCGGTATACTCCTGCCCCGAGCCTGCCGACGGGTCCCACCAGCAGTAAAAGACCCCGTCCCCCGATAACGCGGCGTCATGTAGCAGCGAGTAAACCTTAAAGTCCATCTTGTTCTGCTCCCAGCGATATGAGGCGTGCTTTGAAAGCAGCTCTGTTGCCCTGCGGATAAGCGCGGCGGTGTCTCTATCCCGGACAAAGGGCAGATTTTCATCGGTGAAGCTGAGCGACACGCTGCCGGGGGAGATGCTGCAAACCAAGTAGTCGACTATCCGGCGTATGATATTGAAAACCGGCTTGGGGAGCTCGGCGCCCTCGGCGCCATACCATTGGTTGCCGCGGTAAAACCGCTCGTTCCGGCGCACGGTTTCATAAAGCCCGACTCTTTGCTTGTACCGCAGCCCGGCCTCATACTGCAGCCATGCCTTGGTTTTGATTGTTTTCATATTTTCGCCTTTCCTCTTTATTTATCAGCCATAACCACAATACCGAATATCCGCTGCCGGCCGGGCCCGCCCGCCTTCAGACAATATTTGACATAGGTCGTCCTGCCGGTATAGGCGCCGGCCCTCCGGCTCTCAATCCCCGGACCCGGCCGGCCCTCAAAATGTAGCTCGCACAATTTGCGCCCGGTGTTGTGCAGTTCCACCGTAAAATCACTTTCGGCCGAGCTGACCACCATAACGCGCTTTACTCTCTTTTTCAGCCCGGCCTGCCCCATGTCGGTATACCGGCTTTCGTATTCGGCGACAATCTCGGCCCCGCAGTCGGTGTATTCCTCCTCACCGAACATAAAAACATCCCCGGCACGACAGAATCCGAGCCTGCCCCCGAACCTGAAAAAGTGCTCGGCAGAAATACCGGTATGGCAGTACCACTTCTCAAGCCGATAGTTGTAGACAAACACCCGCCCCTCGGGGTCGGCAGGGTTGGCAATCCATATCTCGTCGGCCTCGCGGTAGTTGAAGGCGAGCGCCCCCGCCCCGAAATCGCGGCCAAGCAACCCTGCGAGCTGCTCCGAAATTCTTTTCGCATTGCTCTCGTCGCGCTCGTCGGTGTTCGAGGTCCAGCGGTATATCCCGTCGCGGCTCACGGTCATCGGGTCGTTGTCGCAGAGCACCACGCCGCCGGCCGAAAGACAGCCCACCCCCGAGTTGACCGGCCTTACCGGCAGGTCCTGATAGCTGCTCTCTGACAGGTCGGTCATCCGCGCGTCGTCGGCCGTAAAGAGCAGCAGCCGGTCGTAATGGCGGCAGATTGCGCGGACGCAGGCGCTCCCGGCGGCGACCGAGAAATCATACCCCACCGGAAAATACAGCCCCATGGAGCCCGGGACATGAAACCTTGAGCGCGCGAGGTCGGCGGCGCCGACATACTTTGAGCGGAACACCCTTGAGCGGTCGTTGCCCCCGAAGCAGTAGACGCTGTTGTCGTATTTCCCGCCGAAGACCGCGGTGCCGCTGCAGGAGCTCAGCTCGCCGCGCTCGTTATAGCTGCCGCCGATATGCAGACAAACCTCAATTTCGGTATTCAGTGCACAGGTCGTACCGAGCTTTAACATATCGCCATTTAAGCTGTACCCGCTTGTTTTCGGGATTCCGTCGATAATGAGGCTGACCACCGATTCGGCCGCAATCCCGGTAGGAACAGAGGTTGCCGACGATTCGGACAACCGATAGGTTATCCGTATGTATTCCGAGAGCTGATTTACCGGCTCATGGACCGGGCCGCCGGCATGCGTCCAGTCGCGCCCGTAGAGCGGCACATAGCCCTCGACCGAGGCACCGTCCGTCCGCGACAGGGAATACACATCCTGCCCGTCGATAAGATAGAGCCGGCCCTCGACCTGAAAAAAGCAGGCCGGGCCGCCCGGGGTGCCGACACTGAGCACGGCTCTGTGTTCTCGGGTTTCGGGGTTTGCCAGATATACCATGTCGCCGGCCAGCACGAACAGGCTCGCCTCCCCGTCGACATCTCCCGACCAGACCGCCCTGATACCGGCGGGAAGACCTATCACCTTTGAATACCCGCAGCGCTTCTCAAGCGAGCCGTCGGCAAGAATCCTGAAATTCTTAATGTCCTGCGCGACATTGGCCTGGCCAAGGGAGGATTGTCGGTCGATGCCCCCGAATTCTCCCGCGTACAGCTGGGCGAATAGATTTTTGTGCATTTTTGCCATTTCACTTTAATTCCTTTGCAAATTGGTTTTTACCGGCTGTGCTCTTAAATGTCGTACAGACTCCTGCTTCGCCTGAAGCTGAAAGGCAGGAAGGTAGCCTCTGACTCGGGGGGGCGGGGCCGGCTCATCACGGCATAGCGGAGCGCCTCGGGGGCGTGCGTGAGCGCATGCGGCTCCCCGGCCGCGTCCTCGGGCCGGCCCGGGTCGCAGAGCAGCGACTGCATGGAGTTTATCAGTGTGCTGCAGCGCCTTGAAATATGCAGCGATAGGCCGTCGCCGCGGCCGGCCAGGTATTCGCGCAGCATCCGCCAGCCGGGTATGCGGCGGCTGTCGGCCGGCCGCAGCGGGAGCATGCCGGGTACCGCCTGCATTATCTCGGCGCCGCTCCGCCCGCTGTCCTGCCTGCGGTTCCAGAGGTCGGGCGAGGCAACGGCATATTCGGCCTCCTGCCCCCGGCAAAGTTCTACCACCCGCCCGGCCGCCTCGGATAGTGTCAGCCCCGGCTCGCAGCACTCCTCAAAAACCCACAGACCCGAGCTTGTGTCCACCCCGAGCAGCAGGGCCGCCAGCATATCAAAGCCGTAGTCCAGTGCGACAAAGCGCCTTGTGTTATTTGGGATAACAGCTGCCCCGCCTGCAGCGTCGAACACATGGACCGACTCGTCAAATTCGGCGAAAAACTGCCCCTCAAAGACATCCCAGCGGCCGTGCAGCCAGGCGTCGCGCAGGCGGGCCGGCAGCCGCTCAAGCTGCCTGACATAGCCCGGGTCTGCCGAGAGCAGCACGTCGTTGTCATAGACCAACGCCGGGATAAAGTTGTAATCCTCGGGGTTCTCGCCGGGCCGGAAGCTGCGGTCGATAAAGAGGCGCTTGACCCATGCGTGCCCTATACCGCCTGGGTTGCAGGTCAGGTAAATACGGCGGGGGTAATCCCCGGTGCCGCGAAGTGAGGCCGATATTACCGAAAACTGATATTCGCTCAGCTGCGTTGCCTCGTCAACGGCTATTATGTCGTATTCCTGTCCCTGATACCGCAGCGCGTCGCGGTCGCATGCGCAGTAGCCGAGGTCAATAGAACTGCCGTTTGCCAGTGAAAGCTGCTTTTCGCCTTCGCTGTAGGTGAGCAGCGCCCCGTACTCGCGCAGCAGAGGGCCGAGGTGGTTTGATTTGAGCTCGGGATATGTGCGCCGGACCAGAAGGCAGCGGATACCGGGATAGCGCAGGCAGAGCGCTATCAGTTTGCGGCGCAGCGCCCAGGATTTGCCCCCGCCTCGGGCACCCCCGTAGGCGGTAAAGCGGACCCGGGAGTCAAAGAAGAGTTGCTGCTTTTTGTTCGGCACCCCGGGAATTCTGCTTGTCCCGCCCCGTCCCGCCTTACCCGCCCTCACAAGCACCCTCCTGCCCGAAAGTCACCTGTCATTCGCCGTCGGCCAGGATGTCATGCTCAAAAACCACGCTAAGCCCCGCTCCCTGCCGGTCGGCCTTCCTATCGTCATACCCGAGTCGGGTTTTGAGGTATGCGCCGATAAGCGCCGCAGGTTTTTCGGAATTGAGCGCCTCGTCCTCAAATGCGGCCGAAATCTGGCTGGTTTCATCGGGATACTGCTCGGCAAGCTCCTGATAGCGCTTATGCCCCACACCGAGATAGCGGCAAAAGCCCGCGATGTTGGGGAACCTTTCCTTTGAGCGCTTCCCGCGTTTATTGCCGCGTGTCTCCTCTTCGCCGGCAACCCTGCCGCTCTCGCACCCGTCTGTCTTACCGGGGCAATTTCTCCGGCAGTCAAGTATGTACTGCTCGGCGAGCAGGAGCAGCTCAACCCCGGAATACAAAGCCCGGCCCCTTGCCCCGGACAGCTTATCTCCCTTCATGCCATCTGCCTCCATGTGGTTTGTACCGCCCTGATGATATACAAAAAAAGAGTGCCACGGGGTGCTGCCCCGTGACACTCTGTGCCACTTTTTTTATTTTTTAATATTCCGGCTTATGCCCAGGTTATGCTTGTCGGCTTTTTCTCGAAAATCGTAATACCCCGCAAAAACTCGACCGCCTTCCTAAGGCCCTCGTCCTTGGTCATCACGCTGTCCTCGTGCTCGATCGAGAGTACCCCGTCGTACCCGCACAGGCGCAGGTTGCTGACAAAATCGCGCCAGAAGGTCTCGCCGTTGCCGTAGCCCACCGTGCGGAATATCCATGCGCGCCCGAGCTCGTCTGTGTAATGCTTGGTGTCGAGCACCCCGTTCTTCGCGGTGTTGTATGCATCCACCTTTGTGTCCTTGGCGTGGACATGGTAAATCATGTCCTTCAGCTCCCGGATTACCGCCACCGGGTCCATTCCCTGCCAGATAAGGTGCGAGGGGTCAAGATTTGCGCCTATGGTGTCGCCCACCGCCGCGCGGAGTTTTAGCAGGGTTTCGGGATTGTAGACACAGAACCCCGGGTGCATCTCAAAGGCAATGCGGGTGACCCCGTGTTCGGCGGCGAATGCCGCGGTCTTTTTCCAGTAAGGAATCAGCACCTCACCCCACTGCCACTCAAGGATTTCGAGGAAATCCCCCGGCCAGGGGCAGGTAACCCAGTTGGGGTATTTCGCGCCCCCATGGTCGCCCGGGCAGCCCGAGAAACCGATAATGGTGTTTATCCCCAGCCTCTCGGCGAGCAGCACGGCATTTTTGAAATCCTCGTCAAAGGATTCGGCTATCGCGGGGTCGGGGTGTACCGGGTTTCCGTGGCAGGCCAGCGCGCAGATCTCAACATCGTATTTTTTGAAGGTATCTACGAACTTTTTGAAGGCCGCCTCGTCGGCCAGCAGTTCGGCCGGGTTGCAGTGCTCCTTTCCGGGGTATCCGCCGGCGCCGATTTCAACCGTGCGGATGCCTAGCCCGGTAAGGATCCTCAGGGTCTCGTCTAGCGATTTTGAACCGTAAAGGTTGGTCAGTACACTCAGTTTCATAAGTCTTGCCCGTCCTTTGCTATTTTTATTATCTATCCCGGACATCCGGAATCCGGTGTCAGCTGAATCTGTAAATATCGCCCAAGGCCGCCGATCTGTATATTCCCTCAAGAATTTGCGTGACAATGAAGGCCTCCTCGGGGAGCACTACCGGCGGCTTGTCGTCCACCACCGCCTCTATCCAGAGCCGGGCTTCACGGTCGGCCGGCGTTTCGGCCTTGGCGGCGCTGTAGAAGGCCGCTCCCTTGCCCTCAAGCTGCGGAACGAACATATATTTCTGATTGTTTTTTATTCCGTTAAAGCGCAGACCGTCAAGCATGTCGGCTCCGCCCCTCGTCCCGCAGAGCTGGGTTATGGCCTCGCGGGAGTCGAGGATGTTGAGCGCCCAGGCCGCCTCAAGGTAGATTGTCGCGCCGTCCTCCATCACAATAAAGCCGAAGGCGCTATCCTCAACCGTGAATTTGTCTACATCCCAGTTGCCCCAGTCGTTGCCCTGGTTGGTGTCCTTGTTGAGCTTTTTGTAGGTCGTGCCGACGCAATATTTGGGTCTGTAGTTATTCATCGTCCAGAGCGTGAGGTCGAGCGCGTGCGTACCGATGTCGATAAGCGGCCCGCCGCCCTGCTCGTGTTCGTTGAGGAAAACTCCCCAGGTAGGCACGGCACGCCTGCGCAGCGCGGTGGCCTTCGCGTAGTAAATCTCGCCGAGCACCCCGGCCTCCACCTCCTGCTTGAGGTAAATCGAATCGGCGCGGTGGCGGCTCTGATAGCCTATGGTCAGCTTCTTTCGGGTGCGGACTGCTGCGTCAAGCATTTTTTTGGCCTCGGCCGAATTTATCGCCATCGGCTTCTCGCACATGACATGCTTGCCGGCCTCCAGCGCGTCCACGGTAATAAAGCTGTGAGAGCGGTTTGGGGTGAGCACATGGACAACGTCGATTGTCTTGTCCTCGAGCAGTTTGCGGTAATCGGCGCAAACAAAAGCGTCCTCAGTGCCGAACTTTTCTCTTGCGGCCAGAGCCCGCTTTTCGATTATGTCGCAGAAGGCGACCATCTCCACATTCTTCAGCTTTTTGAGCGAGGGCATGTGCTTGCTGTTTGCAATGCCGCCGCAGCCAATAATACCGACTCTCACTTTATCGCTCGGACTGATACTCATAACACTTCCTCCGCATTGTTTGCTATTATTGTAACTAAATTATACAACTTTATGTTTATTTTTTCAAGCCTGTTTTTATGATAATTATTTGTGCAAATAGCTGCATCGGGTTCCGGTAAAATAGAACCGAAACCAAGCGGCTGCCGCGGCAGAAACACATGGGGCTGGGGTTAAGACTTCTAGCTATCCGGAGCGTGTTTTTCGTCGTTGACAATCGCATTTTGCCATGATATACTGGATATGCCAAAGCAGCCGAATTGTTTATTGTCAAAGTATGTGAGGTAACCGGAATGTTTTTTGTTTACCTGTTGATATTCATGAGCCGCATACTCGACGTGTCGCTCGGAACTGTAAGAACCATAATGACGGTCCGCGGCCGTCGGGTGGTCGCGGCGTTTATCGGCTTTGCCGAGGTGATGATCTGGTTTCTTGTTGTCAGAGAGGCGCTGGATGCCGAACTGCCGCCGGTCTTTGTGGCTATAGCCTTTGCCGGCGGGTTTGCCACCGGCACCTTTATCGGCGGGCTGGTCACAAATCTTATGCTGCCCTCAGACAGCATTGTGCAAATCATCACCTCAAAGCGCGACCCCGAACTGCTGCAGATTATCAGCAACGCCGGGTATTCCATGACCGTATCGGATGTATACGGCCGGGACCACAAAGCCGAGAAGTATATGCTCTTTATCTGTATCAACGGGAAATACGTCTCGGACCTCAAGAACCTTATAATAAAACACGACAAAACCGCTTTTATTGCAATAAGCGACAACCGTGCTGCAATAAACGGCAGTATTGTCCCCATATCAAAGAAAAAATAGCTTGCTTGCCCCACCGGGGGCGGTGACTCTGCGTAAAATCGCCGCGTATTATCCCCTTTTATTGAGTTGAATAATATAATACATATCATAAACAACCAAAAAAGGAGTTGGGGAGAAATGATTTTAGTTAATACCGATTATATTCCCGGCAAGGAGCTTGAGGTGCTGGGTCTTGTCAACGGCAGCACGGTTCAGTCAAAAAACATCGCGCGCGACATCTCACAGGGGCTCAAAACTCTGGTAGGGGGCGAGCTCAAGGCCTATACCCAGATGATGAACGAGGCCCGGGCGCTTGCCATCAAGCGCATGGTCGCCGAGGCCGAAGCGCTGGGGGCCGATGCAGTTGTAAATGTGAGATACGCCTCCTCGGCCGTTATGCAGGGCGCGGCCGAGGTCATGGTATACGGTACGGCGGTAAAATTCAAATAATAGTTTTTATTGCGGGGCGCTGCCCGATACCCCGCCGGAACCGCTCGCAGGACCTCCGCCCCCGCACCCCCGGCTCAAGGAACTTTTAAAAAAATTCCTTGAGAATACTTTAAACTTCAACTATTCCACCGTCATAAATATAATTCGAGCCGCCGCGTGAGGTCTCTCACGCGGCG